>JAHDCH010000058.1 GCA_020629995.1 Pseudaestuariivita sp.
CATGACAGGGCCCAATATTCGCCCCGGGCGTGTTGAAAGCAGATGCCCCCAAAATAGCCATCCTGGACATGCTCGGAGATTAAGCCGTGACCACCACCGACCCTGACGCGCCGCCTATGCTGACGTTGCACGGCGGCGCGACGCGCAGCGACAAGGGGCTGCAATCAAGCCCGGTGCCGATCCCGCGCGGGCAGGGGCGGCAGATCATCGAGCTGGCCGTGTCAGATATTGAGGAGCTGGATGCACAACAGGTAGCCGAGATCGAAGATGTCTCGATCGGGCTGCGTGGCAAGCAACTCAACAAATTGCCCGATGCTCTGTGGGATTTTCCGAGCCTGTCCCGTTTATCGGTGCACACAGACAGATTGTGCGACGACCTGTTCGCCCGGGGCGTTCCGCCCTCGGTCACGGCGCTGGCCATCTATGCGCAAACCCGCGATCTGGGTGACGTGGCGCCGGCGCCCAACCTGCAAGAGCTGACGATCGGCGAGCCGCACAGCTTTCTCTTTGCGCCGCCGGGCACCTTTCCGAACCTGCGCACCGCCCGCATCCAGATGGGGCAGGCGCGGCAGGCCAAAGACCGCGCGCGGATGTGGGAACAGGTGGCGGCGTGGGCGGGTCTGACCGAGCTTGAGATCAACCATCCTAGCGATGCTCTCAGCTTTGCTGATCTGCCCCGGTCGATTGCCACGCTGATCCTGACCCGGGGCACATATGCCAGCCTTGATCTGCTCGAAGGGGCACCCGATCTGCGCAGCATGACCCTGTTGCCATCCACGAAACTGCGCAGCCTTGATGGTTTGGAAAAGCTTCAAACTCTGGAAGAATTCGACTGCCTGAATGCTGGACGGCTCGACGAGTGTGAGGCGCTGTTGGCCCTGCCAAAGCTGCGGCGCGTGATGGCCATCCGCCCGCCCAAAAGCACCGCGCCGGTGTTCCGTGCGTTGCGGGACAGGGGCACCGAGTTGGTAGGGTTTCGCGACGAAGACAGCTATTTTTCGTGACCGGATCGCACAAGGTCACAGTTCTGCACCCCCCAAAGGGCTAGTTCGGCGGCGGCGCGAAGGTAAAGGTCCAGTCGCGGAAGCTTTCGATTTTGGATCCGCGCGGACCCATCGCGTCGGTTGTGGCCACGGTGATCCGCCGGGCGGGCTGTCTTTTTGAATCAAGGAACACGCCCTGGATCTGGCCTTGGGCGTTGCGGATCATTTGCCAGGTGTCCCCTTCAAAGGGCGACACCGGTTCGCGCCGCAGGTGACGCCGCAACCCGTTTCGGCGATCCTCCAGCAGCTGGGCGATATCTGTTGGCAGCTCGGGCGTTTCTCCGCCCGCGACATAGTAGCTTTGCAGCGCGTTCAGGATCGCCGTGCCTTCGGCCTCGACCCGGTGGTCAATCTCGCGTTTGGCGCGCATCGCTTGCGAGGCGACCTGCGATTGCCCCAGAATGCCCACGACCAACAGGAACGCCAGCACCGCCGGATAGGAAAATCCGCCCTGGCCGCCTAGTTTCCCCACGAGGTGATATCCGCGTTTTCGCCGGTGCCGCCTTCCACGCCGTCGGCCCCGAATGACACGATTTCGAACTGCCCGTCGCGGCCCGGGTATTTGTAGACAAAGGGCTGGCCCCAGGGATCGTCGGGGATGTTCTTGCGCAGGTAGGGGCCGGCCCAGCCCGGCACCCCGGGATCGGTGCGCAGCACGGCCAGCCCTTGCTGGGTTGACGGGAAATTGCCGGTGTCGACCCAATAGCTTTCCAGCGCGGTGGTGAAATTGCCGATCTGGCCGCGCGCGATGGTCTGCTTGGCCGGGTTGATCTTGTTGTACAACAGCGGCCCGACCAGCCCGGCCAGAAGGCCGATGATGACCAGAACGACCAGCAGCTCCATCAGGGTGAACCCGTCCTCCCGCCGCAGTTTGTGAAATGTGGTCTTACCAATCCGCATAAACCGTTCCGTCCAATGCTTCGTTTGTTGATCTGCTGCTTACGTCGATGATGCCGCCGCCGTCTTCGGCCAGCTCGATGTCCCAATCCTCGGGGCTGCGGGCGATCGTGTCCTGGGGCAGGGCGCGCAAATAGCCTTCTTCGACCAGCGCGTCGAGCGTTTCGGGATAGGAAAGGTGGTCGGCGTAATATTCGTCGATGACGGTGCGCAGGGTGGTCAGGTTGGTACGCAGCGTCGTCTCGCGCGCTTTCTGGACCGATCCGCTCATCATCGGCACGGCCAGCCCGGCCAAAAGACCGACGATGGCCAGAACCACCAGCACCTCGGTGATGGTGTAGCCCGCCTGCGATTTCAGCCTACCAATCACGGATTTCGCTCCCGTCCAGGGCGATGCGGTCGGTGTTGGCGCGCAGGTCAAAGATGTCTACGCCGTTCCACCGGTCTGCGTCAGCCGGGTCGCGGTGGCCCAGCAGGATCCACGGCTCGTCCGGGTCGCTGGCAAAGGGGTTGCCCGGCACTGCGCGCAGATACCTGCGTGTGCCGCCACCCTCGGCCACCGGCACGCCTTCGGTCAGGACCTCCCAATCGGTGGGAAAGCCGTCGCGGCTGATGCCGCTGGTGTTTTGCGCGATCACGCCTTCGCGCCAGTCCTTGTGAAACTGGTCGATGCTGGCGCGCACGCGGATCAGATCGCGGCGCAGCTCGTATTCCTTTTGGCGCACGGATTGCTTTTGCAGCTGCGGGATGGCCGCAGCGCTGAGGATCGACAGGATCAGCATGACCACCAGCATCTCGACCAGGGTCGCGCCGCTTTGGTCCTTGATCCTACTTTGCCACAATTTTTGTCGACCCCAGGTCCGGATCCGTGCCGCCCGGGGCAGGCCCGTCCAGCTCGATCAGAAAATAGGACAGCCCCGCCTGTTTGCCCGCCAGCGTGATATCGGCCAGCGCGCCCCCCGCGCCTGCGTTGACGCCGGTAAAGGTGATCTCGCCCCGGTCGTTGTCATAGCTCACGTCGCCACCGGCCCGGGCAGCGGCGGATGTGACCTGCGCGATGTTCTTGTTGAACCGGATGCGGAACGACACGTTGGACCCCGCGGCGAAATCGGCGGCCGTCACGGCGACCTTGACGTCGCCGCCCGACGGGATTTCGTAGATGCTGTTCTGAAAGCCCAGCTTGGGCTTGGCGGCCGCGGTGGGCGCGGGCGTACGCGGCGCCGCAGGGGCGCGGGCCGGGGCGGCAACCACCGGGCTGAGCGTGGCCGGGCCAGAGGATTTGCGCCCGTCCATGTCCAGCCGGATGACCGCGCCACCGGGCGCACCGTCATCGAGGAACGCAAATTCGTTTTCCGAGCTGACGCGATCCCCCGTGCCCGAGAAAAACTCGGTATCGGCGGGCGAGGGGATGTCCCAGCCTTTGACGATGCGTGGCGTGAGGGTCAGCAGGATGTCGGTGCGCGTGCCTTGCCCGTCGCGCACCTGGAACAGCTTGCCGATCACGGGGATCTCGCCCAGCCCCGGCACGCGCTGCACCGTCACGCGTTCTTCGTCGCGGATCAGCCCGCCGATGATCGCGGTTTCGTTGTCGTTCAGAACCATGTTGGTTTCGACATTGCGGGTGCCGATGGAAAAGGCGCTTTCGTCCGCGGTGCCCAGGTTCTGGCCAAGGCTGCTGACCTCGAGGTTCAACTCGACGTTCACGGTGTTGTCCAGCAGGACCTTGGGCGTCACCTCAAGCTTGATCCCGATGTCGCGATATTCGAACGAGGTGCGCGACTGGCCATTGGCATCCAGCACGGTCGCCGCGCGCAGCGGCACGCGGTCACCGATGTGGATGGTCGCCAGCTTTTGGCTGACGGTGCGGATGCGCGGGCTGGCCAGCGTGCGGGCGTCCACATCCTGTTTGAAAAACTTGATGCTGGAGGCGGGCAGCGTCACGACCGAAGTCGCCAGCTGCGATCCCGCATCCCCGCCGCGAATCTGGCCCAGCGTCACCGTCGGTGGCGAGATGGTGATCTGCGAGCCGAAATCCACGCCGAGGTTCTCGCTCTTGGTGCGGTTCACCTCGAGGATCTCCACCTCCAGCGACACTTCGGCCAGGCCGCGGTCATTGGCCCGGATCAGCCGGTCGGCCAGCGCCAGCTTGTCGCGGGTCGTGCGCAGCGTGATCGAGTTGTTTTCGGTGTTCGCGCTGACGTTGGACACGTCCAGCACCCGTTCGACCAGCGCGCGCATCTGTTCCGCCGGGGCGCTTTCCATATAGAAGGTGCGCACGTGGAAATCGGTGTTCTTGGCGCGCGCCTCGGGGCTGTCGTTGAAGATCAGAACCGAATTGCCACCCATGGGCCGGAAATGGTTGCCGCTGGCCTTGAGCATCAGCCGGAAGGCCTGATCGAACGACACCCGCTCGGCGTAGACGGTGACCTCCTGGTTGTCGAGGCCGGCGTCAAAGATCACGTTCAGCCCGTAATTCTTGCCCAGCGTCAGGAACGCTTCTTTCATATCCGCGTCACGGAAATTGACCGTGACGGGCGCCGACGATTTCAGCTTGATCGGCTTGGGCGCGGTGTGGATCGGGGTGCTGCCATAGGCGCGGTTCAGCAGCTTGAGCGCCTCGCGGTTTTCCGGGTCGTGCTGCAGCGCCTCTTCCAGCTGCGCGATCGCCCGGTCGGTGCGGCCCAGCTTGAGGCTGGAGCGGCCTTGCGACATCGCCGCGTGCGATTTGCGTTTCGATTTGATCCCGTCCAGTTCATCGCGCAGCAGCTGGCTTTCGGGCACCACCAACAGGCCCTTGCTGAACGCGCCCTCGGCCGACCCCAGATCCCCTTGCCGCAGCAGATCGCGGCCCGATTTCAGATAATGATCTTCGGCCGATTGAATCGCGCTCAGCAGAGCGGTGCGGTATTCGCTTTTGTTGGGGTTGCGCTGCGCATCCGAACGCGCCTTGGCCACGGTTGTGGACCATTCCGACCCATCAACCGGAGAGGATACAAGGGCAGGGGGGCGCGTGCGATCTTCTTCGCAGGATACAAGAAATACGCAGGCGCAAAGCGCCGCTATTCCCCGAAAAACCTTTCCAAAAACTCGTGCCATCTTTTACTCAATCGAGATATCGCGCTGCAATGCCAGTTCGGGATGCGCAATTCTCACGCGATCCGGCCTGACAGCCTCTACGACAATTCCCTCACCCAGCTCTGTCCCAGAAACGGCAACCCCTTGAAAAAAGGGCGCGTTAACCATTGCACTTAACCCACTTCGGGACGAAAGAACACCCGTAACGTGTACGTTGAGCATGTTTACGCGTGCAACTTCCAACGCGACTTCGCGCGGGTCGGGGCCTGTTTCGACCGGCGCGACAACCGTAGGTTCGGGGACAGGGCGCACCGGTTCGGGCCGCACCTCGACAAAGGCGAACAGATCGCGTTCGGCCTGTGGCGGCGACCGGCTGGCCTGCGTGGGAAAAGCAAAGCCGGGCAGGTCCGGCACCGCGCTGATCGGGCCATCGGCCCTGTCATCACCAGTGCCGCCGCCGCCCGCGTAGCGGACCACGTTCAACGCGATCAACACCGCGATCACACCGGTCACAAGAAGCGCTCTGCCGGTCACCTAGGCCTCCTGTCTCAGCAAAGTGGCCAGGCTGATCCGGATCTTCTGGCGCGTGCCCTTGCCGCGTTTCCAGTCGACCTCTTCGATCAGGGTCAGGTGTTTCGAGGCGCCGACCAGCTGCAAGAAATACCGCACAGCGGCATACTCGCCTTCCAGCGTCACCTCCTGCCGCAACCAGATGATGCCGTCACGGCGCGTGTCGGTCCGGTTGTCGCTGTGCAACAGGGTGATGTTGCTGCGCCGCACCAGCGTGCTGATTTCCGACACCAGTTCCGACTGGGTAAGCGGGGTGGTCAGCTGATCATCCAGCGTCGCCAGGATGTCCTTGGTCGTGCGGGCCTGTTCCGACAGGTTGGCCCGCGCGCGCACCTGCGCCAGGTCGCGTTTCAGCGCACGGTTTTCGGCCTGCAATTCGGCGTGGCGCTGCGCGGTGCCCGACCAAACCTGCACCTGCAAGACCCCCAGCAGGGCGGCGGCACACAGGCACACCAGCACCGACAGCACCAGATGCGGCACCAGCAGGTAGCGCAAAAAGACCTGTTTCATGACGACACCCGCAAATCATACTGGAACACCCGCTCGCCCGACCCTTCGAGCGTCACTTGCCGTTCCAGTTCAACCGCAGCGGCGCCAAAGCCGTCCTGCAGGGCTTCGATGGATTTCAGCAGGCTCTCTTCGACCTCTGACACCAGCGAAAAGGTGATGAACCGCCCGCGCCGGTCATAAAAGATCGCGCTGGCCCGTACATCGCGCGGCAAGGTCTCTTCAAGCAGGTCCAGCATTTCAAGGATCGGCGGCGCGCCCGCGCCAATCTGGTCATTGTACCATTCTACCCGGGCGGCCAGGGCGCGCAGTTCGGCGATTTCGGGGGCATCCGCGGCGGCCTGCCGTTCAGTCACCAGCGCGGCCGAAATCTTTTGGTTTTGCTCGGCAAACCGGGCGGCCTCTTCGCGCAGGGCCGCGTGTGTCAGCGATTGCATCCAGAGGGCCACAAGGCACCCAAGTGTCAGCGCATAGAACACCACAGCCAGAATGGCCGACAGGTTGCGGGGGGCAGGGATGACGGACAGGTTGATCATCGTGCGCCCAGCCGTTCTGCCACGGTGGTCCATGACGCCAGATGGGTTGCGGTCACCGCCATCTTCTGCTCCGCCTCCAGCGTGGCAAGAGTGGGTGACGCAGGCGACGCGGCCTTGAGGAACGCCGCGACATAGGCGGGTGCCGGGGTGGCCGCCGCGCAGATCCTCTTGAGCCGGCGCAGCATGTTCTGATCGTCCACATCCGCCGCGCCCCACGAGGCAAAGATCGGCTCGGCCCGGGTGCCGGGGCCCAGTATGCGAAAGCACCACCACTCCGGCCCGCGCCAGAAATACAGCCCCGATTGCGCCGCCGCCTTGGCCGGGCGACGAGGGGTCAGAAAACTGCTGAGCGCATCGATGCGCGTGGCCACCAAGCCATTGGCCCACAAGGCAGACTGCACCGCCCCAGAGCTCTGCTGGTGCAGCGATTGCGCCAGAACGGTGGCGGTGGCGGATTTGCCCGTGTCGACCCTGTGCCAACCGACCGAGACATCATTAGCGTTGAGGTTCAGATCGCGCGCGTGCCGCCACGCCACCAGCCGCGACGCCTCTTTGGCCGATTTGGGAAAAGCGTCAAACTCCAGCAGGGATTGCTGGAACATCGGGTCGGGCAGGGCGACCGACACTTGCGTGTCGGCGCGCCGCATCACCGCCGGAAACTGGCCGGCGAGGCGGCCAAGGCCCTGATCCAGACCCGTCAGCGCGGGCGTTTCGACATCCGTCTTGTGCGCCAGCTGCGCGCTGTGGATGACCCGTCCACGGGCCGACTTCAGGCACATGGCCAGCGCCGACGGCGCGACCACCAACGTCAGGTGCTGTCGCTTGCTCCACATCAGCTGTCGCCCAGAACGCGGGCCAGCTCGGCCTCGCTGATCAGACCGTCTGTCACCAGATCCCTTGCCGCGTCCTCAAGCTGGCGCATGCCCTTGCGTTCGCGTGCGTCCTTGAGCGCGCCAAAGATCGACCGGTTGACGATCAGCTCGGATATTTCAGGATCGACAATCAGATGTTCCAGCGCCGCAAGCCGCCCGCGATAGCCGGTGCCCGAACAGGTGACACAGCCCCGGGCCTCGTACGTGGGCCGGTCGGCGGCTGTCTTGCGTTTCAGCACCAGCGGCGCGGGCTTTTTGCACTGCGCGCACAGACGCCGGAACAGACGCTGCGCAAAGACCGAATTCAGCGCGGCCACAAAATCATGCAGGTCTATGCCCCAATGGGTAAAGCGCCCGATCACGTCCAGCGTGTTGTTGGCGTGCACCGAGGCCAGCACCAGATGCCCGGTCAGGGCGGCCTGAATCGCGATCTCGGCGGTTTCGCGGTCGCGGATTTCGCCGACCATGATCTTGTCCGGATCGTGCCGCAGGATCGACCGCAGCCCGGACGCAAAGGTCAGGCCCTTTTTCTCGTTCACCGGGATCTGCGCGACATTGGCGATCTGGTATTCGATCGGGTCCTCGATCGTGATGATCTTTTGCCCGCCATCGTTCATTTCGCCAAGCGCGCCATACAGGGTGGTGGTCTTGCCGCTGCCGGTGGGGCCGGTGATCAGCATCAGACCGTAGGGCGCGCGCACCTCGCGGCGCAGTACCGCAAGATCCGCCTGCGCAATCCCCAGTCCGTCCAGCGACAGCGCTTTGCCGTCCTCGGCCAGATGCGCCTTGTCAAGAATCCGGATCACCACGTCTTCGCCAAACTGGGTGGGCAGGACCGACACGCGGAAATCAATCTCGCGCCCGTCAAAGCGCATCCGAAAGCGGCCGTCCTGCGGGATGCGCTGTTCGGCGATGTCCAGTTCAGCCAGCACCTTGATGCGCGACACCAGCTCTTCGTGGTGAGTGGCGTCGATGTGATCGGTCGCGGGACGCAGGATGCCGTCGATCCGGTATTTCAGATCCAGCCGGTGCGCCGACAGTTCGAAATGGATGTCGGACACCTGCTTTTCCAGCGCCGCCATCAGGACCGAGTTCAACAGCCGGACAACGCCGGTTTCGCCCACCACCGACGCAAGGTCGACCACCTCTTCGTCGCCGGTGCCGGTTTCGCGGACCAGCTCGGGCTGGAAATCATGCGCCACGTTGCGCAGCACCTGCCCGCCGCTGTCTGCAAGGCGCAGATAGGCGAGAATCTCTTTGCGTTCGGCAACCGCAAGGTCAACATCTCCGCCCGCCAACCGGCAAAGTTGATTTTCCAGAAAAAGGTTGCCGGGATCGCAAATCGCGATGTGAACCTTTCCATCCGCGCCCCGAAATGGCGCAGCCGTCAGGCGCAAAGCGTCCTCGACCGAAAATACGTCAAAGACCTGAGGATCTATCTCTTTTGTGCCCAACTCGACAAAGTCCAAGTCAAGCTGTTTGGCCCGGGTTCGAAGCTCGTTCAGGTCAAGAGAGTGATTTTGCGCCACGTTCACCTATTGAATTACATCCGAGACGCCAAATATCGGCAGATAGACAGTGATTACGATTACCCCAATTACGCCCCCCACCAGAACCATCATAATCGGTTCAATCAAGGACGTGACCACATCGACACGGTCGCTCAGCTCTTGTTCGTGCAATTTGGCAACGTGGTGCATCATCCGATCCAGCGCACCGGTACGTTCGCCCGCCTGGATCAACCCTTCGCCCGCGCCCGGGAAAAACCCGTTGTCCCGCGCCAGGTCGGAAAACCTTTTGCCTGTGGCGACCCCGTTTTCAACTTCGCCCAGCTTGCCCGCCAAATAGCTGTTGGGCAGGTTGTCCCGCACCAGCCCCAGCGCGGATTTCAGCGGCATCCCGGAATACAGCAGCAACGACAGGCCCGAGGCGATCTGCGCCATATGGCCCTCGTGCCTCAGCCGGCCAAAGATGGGCACCTGCAGGCTGACGCGGTCCAGCCACAGCTTGCCCCGATCGGTCTGCATCGCAAACTTGCGGCCCAGCCAGATCGCCGCCATCACAGCCAGCAGACCACCGCCCCACAGCGGCGCTGTTTCCACCGTGTTGATCAGCACCTGGGTGGACGCCGGCAGATCGGCGCCAAATTCGGAATACAGCTCGACGAAATTGGGCAGGATGAACAGGAACAGCACCACCAGCACGATCACCAGCAGGCACAGCAGAAAGACCGGATAGGCCATCGCCTTGCGGAACTTGCGCGCCAGTTCAAGCCGCATCGCCAGATCGGATTCGTACCGTTCCAGCGCCGCCGCAAGCCCCCCCGACGACATCCCGATCTGAAAGGTCGTGGCCAGGGCAGGTTCAAAGATGTCGGGCCGGTTGCGCAGGGCGTCGGGCAGGGCGGTGCCGCGCCGTACATCTTCGGTGACGTCATGGAGCGCGGTCGACAATTGCAGGTCGTTGGGGCGGTTCTTCACCATGCCCAGGGCTTCGATCACCGATATGCCGGCCTCGATGATGGTGCGCAGCTCGCGCAGCATCGCCAGGATTGACGCGGGCTTGACCCGGTTGCGCGCCACGATTTCGCCGACGGACCCGCGCTGTTCGCGCAAGGACGAAACCAGCAGGCCTTCCTTTTGCAATTCGTCGCGTAGATGGCTGCCCGACAGCCCTTTGCGGGTCTCGGTGACAAGGCGCCCCGCCGCATCCCGCGCCTTGATGCGAAAGGTCTTCATGGCACCGCCCGCCACAGCTCGATCCCGGCAAAAAGGGCGATGGCCGGGCACAGATACAGACCAAAGGGAATATGCGCATCAGGCCGGTGCACACCGAAAAACACCGCAGCCAGCGCGCTGGCCGAACTGATAACCAATATCCACGCCAGGTTGTGCGGCCCAACCCACAGCGTTGCCGCTGCAAAAAGCTTGACGTCGCCCATCCCCAGCGCCTCTTTGCCCAGCACCCGGGCCGCGCCAATCGACAAAAGCAGCCCCGCGGTCAGGCTCAGAACCGCCCCCGCAATTCGGAACGCCAGCTCTTGGGGGACCGCCAGGAAACAAAAGACCACGCCCGCCAAAACGAGTGCAGCAACATCTGTGTTTGGAATGACGCGGCGCCGCAGGTCGCTAAGCGCGATCCTGACAAGCAACAGCGCCATCCCAAGGACAGCCGCACCCAGCCCAAGCAGCACAGGTAAAGGGGACGAGGTAAAATCGTACGACATCGTAAATCGCACGTTAGGTTGTTTTCAAACGACGCACACCCTCATTTTGCGAGTAATTATATTACATAATATTGCTTACGCGCCACCGAGGCTCAACCCTCAAGAGCCGCCAGAATGGCGCGCGTTTCGGGCATCCGGGCCAGTGACCTGTCCATGTGCTCGCGCCAGCGCGGGCCGACATCGCGCGCGGCGGCATGGGCCGCGATCAGATCGTCGGGCCTGTCTTCGGCCAGCGCAGCGATCAGGAACGCGGCCTGCTCGCGGTCCTTTGCGGATTTGACCCGCCCGGGCCCGTCGCGCCGCCGGTCCGCGATGATCAGCTTGTGGATCGCATAGCGTTCGGGGCGCGGCACCTGAACCAGGATCCCCGACCTGTAGATCGCCGCGGCGTGGATCGGCTCGGCGATCAGAAAGTTCAGGTAGTTCAGCGCCTGCGCCCCCACACCCAGCGCCGGCAGATCGCGCAGCGTCTCCTCGCCAAAGGCCGGCGTCAAAAACTCGACCAGCTGCCCGCTGCCACCCTGCGCCCATCGCCACGTCCGCCCTTTGGCCAACCCGGGCACCGGATCGAATTTGAGCGCAGAGAAGGTCGCGGCCAGGCCTGGATCCACCTGGTCCTGCAAGGCCACGCTCAGCTTTTCGAATTGCGCGATGTCGATATCGCCGGTGTTTGCCATACCGCCCAAAGGCAGCCGCAAGCCCAGTTCGCCTTCGTACAGGCGAAAGGCATTGGTGCCCACCAGCGTCCCGCCCAGACGGAATGTCCCGGCGGTGGCCATCGCCGACAGGATCGACCCCGTCGCGCGGTCCGTCGGCGTCAGGCCTTCGGCGCGCAGCAGGCGAACAAGGCGCGACCTTTCGGCCTGCCTGTCTTTGGCCGTTGCGCGCAGGTCTTCGATCCGGTCGATCCGCACGCGCGTCTCGGCGGTGTCTTCGCCGATATAGGTGAACTGCATGTCCGTCCCGACACGGCGGGCGGCGTACCAATACCCCCTTGCCCCACGCTTTTTCAGCGTCGGCGTGCCGTCGACCCCCGACAGGGCGTCATCCTTCAAAAGCCGCACCAGATCGGTATAGGCGCTGGTCGCAATGCTGCTGAGTGGGGTCATGCCAATCAATTTATAGTTTTGCTTGGCACGTTTGTACCTAGCGAAACTTGAAATTGCTAGGCAAATCTTTGGCGCCGCTGCGACGCCCGCGCCTTGCGGGAACCAGCCAAGGCCGCCCGCGTTGTGCCCCCAAGAACCCAGGAGGCACCCATGCACAGCATTTTCTACGTCATCGGCGTTCTGGTGGTTGCCGTCGCAATCCTGAACCTGGCCGCCGTTTGACCCCTGAACACAGGAGACATCCCATGACCAACTCGACATCCAAATCTTCCACAAAATCGAACCTGAAGGCGCAAGCAAGCGAAGCCGCAGCCGCAGCCGAGGACGAAGCCCGCGACATCGCCGAACAGGCCAAGGCGACAGCGACCGCACATGCGGACGCGGCCAAGGCATCTGTTGCCAGCGAAGTGGACGAGACCGCCGAACAGCTGCGTGACGCGGGCCGCTCCTTTGACGAAGGCAGCTTTGCCGACATCGCCGCAAGCCACCTGGCCGACAACCTTGCCTCGGCCGCCGATGCGGTGCGCACGACTGACCTGTCGTCGCTGCAGGACGA
>JAHDCH010000059.1:0-5094 GCA_020629995.1 Pseudaestuariivita sp.
TTCCCATCGTGTTTGACCGCGCCGAGATGCTGCGCGGCTTTGACCTGATCCAGACGCTGGCCCAGGACCCATCGCGGGTCATCCCCGGCCATGACCCGCTGGTGCGTGACAGGTATCCTGCCTATGGCACCAGCGGATTCGTGTGGAAACTGGCCTGACGCCACAAAAAGTTCGTACGAACTTTTTGCGTCACCCGCCCGCGATCTGTTTGGCCTTTTCGACCAGAACCTCGGCCTGCCGGATCGAGGCATAGTCGATCAGCCGCCCGTCCAGCGACACCGCGCCCTTGCCCGCCGCCTCTGCCTCGGCCATCGCCTCGAGGATGCGTTTGGCCTTGGTGATCTCGGCCTCGGACGGGCTCATCACCTCGTTGGCCAGCGCGATCTGGCTGGGGTGGATCGCCCACTTGCCCTCGCAGCCCAGCACCGCCGCCCGCTTGGCCGCCGCGCGATAGCCATCTGCATCCTGAAAATCGCCGAACGGGCCGTCAATCGGGCGCAGCCCATTGGCCCGCGCCGCAACCACCATCCGCGCCAAAGCGTAGTGCCACATGTCGCCCCAATGGGTCTCGCGGCTGCCGTCCTCGGCCGGATCGGTCAGCACCGAATAATCCGGGTTCACCCCGCCGATGATCGTGGTCCGCGCGCGGGTCGAGGCTGCGTAGTCCGCGACGCCAAAATGCAGGCTCTCGTTCCGCTTGGACGCCGCCGCAATCTCGGACACGTTCTGCATCCCCAGCGCCGTCTCGATGATGTGCTCGAACCCGATGCGTTTCGAGTAGCCCTTGGCGTCCTCGATCTGCGTCACCATCATGTCGACGGCATAGACATCCGCCGCCGTCCCCACCTTGGGGATCATGATCAGATCAAGCCGCTCTCCGGCCTGCTCGACCACATCCACCACGTCTCGATACATATAATGTGTGTCCAGCCCGTTGATCCGGACCGACATCGATTTGGTGCCCCAATCGATCTCGTTCAGCGCCTTGATGATGTTCTTGCGCGCCTGTTCCTTTTCATCGGGCGCCACCGCATCCTCGAGGTCCAGAAAGATCACATCGACGTCAGAAGCTGCCGCCTTTTCAAACATTTGCGGCTGCGAACCCGGCACGGCCAGCTCGGAACGGTTGAGGCGGCCGGGGGCCTGTTCGACGGGAAAGAATGACATGGGCGCGGTCCTTTCTGCGCGTGGGTGTTTCGCCCCGCTACGCCGCTCCTTGCGCTTTCGTCAAGTAATAAAATTACGTGTGCAATTGTATACTCGCAACAATATTTACATACGCGCCGCCTGTTTCGCGTAGAAAAATGCGATCGCCTGCGCCCGGTTCTTGACCGCCAGCTTGTCGTACAAATTGCTCAGGTGAAACTTCACCGTGTTGACCGACACGCCCAGCTCGACCGCCAGCTCCTTGTTGGTCAGCCCTTTCGACAGCGCCTCGAGCATCGCCCGTTCCTTGCGGCTGAGCGTTGTGATCGGATCGGCGGCCAGATCGCGCACGTCCACAAACGGAAAAACCATCTTGCCCGCCGCCACGTCGCGGCAGGCGTCCAGCAGATGCTCGACCGGCGCGGCCCGGTCTGCAAAGCCCGCCGCCCCCGCCGCCATGGCCAGCTTGGCCAGATCCCGCGTCGTGTCGCCATAAACGACCAACTTGGGCGCCTGCGGCTGGTCGCGCAGCACCTCGATCAGCTTTTCCCCGCCCAGCGCCGGCAGGTTCCAGTCAATCACCCCCACCGCCACCGGCAGCCGCATCACCGTGCCCAGAAAGCCTTCCGCCGTCGCCGAGGTCGCCACCAGCGAAAACCGCGAATCGCGGTCAAACACCTCGCTGAGCGCCGTCAGCACCAATGCGTTGCTATCCGCCAGAACAACCGAGATTGGCTCAACCATCTGAAACTCCACCACGATTCCCGATTTACTACCCATTTGGGTGGGGCAAAACTCGGTATACACCCGCATACTTACCCAAAAGGATGGGGATTTTCCCACCCATTTAGATACCCAAAAGCAGGAGTAAGGAATGTTGTGCAAACACGCAACCTGCCGTTTTTTGCATCACAACAGCAAAAACCGGCCCTTCCGGCCCTTCACAACAGGGTAGCACAATGACCGCGCACATTTTCCCCAAGCTCGAAATCCCGCAAACCATCGCCGCCGGCCCCGGCCCCGGCAACACCGATGCGCGGGTCCTTGCGGCCTATGCCGGCGCCGGTCTGGCCGATCACATGCACGGCGACGTCCTGCGCGGCATGACCGAGTGCAAGGAGATGCTGCGCCAGGTCTGGGGCACCGACAACACGTACACCTTTGGCGTTGCGGGCACCGGCTGGTCCGGCCTTGATGCGATGATGGCTGCTGTCATGCCCGGCGACACCGTGGTGGCTTTTGCCAACGGCACCTTCTCGGGCATCGACGCCCTCACCCTGCGGATCAAGGCCGCGACGCGTGAAGAGCTCGCCGCCAATTCCCTCGACCCCCAGCCCGCTTCGGTCACCGTGATCGAAGTGCCCCACGGCACCTCCGTGACCGGCGAAATGGTCGAAAAGGCTCTGGCCGAGCACAAGCCCAAATGGGCCTTCATGGCGCATTGGGAAACCGGCTCGGGCCGCGTGAACGATGTGCAGGGCTTCTCGGATGCCTGCGTCAAGCACGGCGCGATGGGCCTTGTCGATGCGGTCTCGTCCCTCGGCGTCGGCAACTTCCGGATCGACGATTACCCGGGCGTGCACGCCTGGGCCTCCTGCCCGCAAAAGGGCATCTGCTGCCTGCCCGTGACCTATGCGCCGGTGTCCTTCACCGACGCCTATATCGACACGCTGCGCGCCAATGGCGCTTACACCTTCGTGCACAACCCGATCTTCGAGGCGCGCCACTGGGGCATCGTCGACGGCAAGGACGTCGACAAAGGCACCTACCACCGCACCCATTCAGCCTATGCCGTCGCCGCCTTCCACGAGGCCCTGCGCATCACGCTGGAACACACGATCCCCCAGCGCGCCGAAGATTATGCCTTCCACGAACGCGCCCTGCGCGAGGCCGTGACCGCCATGGGCTGCGAGGTGACCTCGAACATGCCCTCGCTGGTGGTGCTCAACCTGCCCGGCGCTCTGGCGGGCCGCGAGATGGAGCTGGTCCAGAACTGCCGCGCGCAGAACTTCGGCATCTGGCCGACGCTGTCTGCGCCCGTTCAGGTGCGTATCGGCATCCTGAACCTGCTGAACATGGCCGCGATCCATGACATCGTGAACCGCTTTGCCGATGCCATGCGCGACCTGGGCGCCGAGGTGGATCAAGCCGCCGTCGATGCGGTGCTTGATGCGCATTACGGCGCGGCGATGGCCGCCGAATAACTCGCCAACAACCGCGGATGCTTCCTGCTGTGGGGGCATCCGGCCACTGGATGGGAGGATCCGATGGACATCCATGAATACCAGGCCAAGGAAATCCTGGCCGACTTTGGCGTCGACGTGCCGCAGGGCGCTTTGGCCTACAGCCCCGAACAGGCCGCCTACCGGGCGCGCGAGCTGGGCGGCGACATCTGGGTCGTCAAGGCGCAGGTCCACGCAGGCGGGCGCGGCAAGGCGGGCGGGGTCAAGATCTGCCGCTCGGACAGCGAATGCTACGACACCGCCGAAGCCATGTTCGGCCAAAAGATCGTCACGCACCAGACCGGCCCCGAAGGCAAGGGCATCTACCGCGTCTACATCGAACAAGGCGTCGACATCGCCTCCGAGCTCTACATCGGCTTTGTCCTCGACCGTTCCTCGCAGCGGGTGATGATCGTCGCCTCGGCCGAGGGCGGGATGGAGATCGAAGAGATCAGCGCTAACCGCCCCGACAGCATCGTGCGCGCCACGGTCGAACCCGCCGTCGGCCTTCAGGACTTCCAGTGCCGCGAAATGGCCTTCCAGCTGGGCCTCGCCCCGGCCGAAGTGCAAAACTTCGTCCGCACGCTTCAGGGCTGCTATGCCGCCTTCCGCGAACGTGACGCGACCATGGTCGAGATCAACCCTCTCGTGGTGACCGGCGATGGCCGCATCCTCGCGCTCGACGCCAAGATGACGTTTGATGACAACGCCCTCTTCCGCCACCCCCAGATCGCCGAGCTGCGCGACAAATCGCAGGAAGACCCGCGCGAAAGCCGCGCCGCCGACCGGGGGCTTTCCTACGTCGGCCTCGACGGCAACATCGGCTGCATCGTCAACGGCGCGGGCCTTGCCATGGCCACGATGGACACGATCAAACTGGCGGGCGGTGAGCCTGCCAACTTCCTCGACATCGGCGGTGGCGCATCGCCGGAACGGGTCGCCAAGGCCTTCCGCCTCGTGATGTCGGACGCCAATGTGCAGGCTGTGCTGGTCAACATCTTCGCCGGGATCAACCGCTGTGACTGGGTCGCCGAAGGCGTCGTGCAGGCGCTGCGCGACAACCCCGTCGACGTGCCCGTGATCGTGCGCCTTGCCGGCACCAATGTCGAAGAGGGGCAAAAGATCCTCGCCGCCTCCGGCCTGCCGATCATCCGCGCCGCCACCCTGAACGAAGCCGCCGAACGTGTCGTGGGGGCTTGGAGAAACGACCTCTCTCAAGGGGTTACAGTGAGGGCCGTGTCATGAGCATCCTTCTCGATCAGAACACCCGCGTCATCGTGCAGGGCATCACCGGCAAAATGGCCCGCTTCCACACGCGCGAAATGCAGCAATACGGCACCAACGTCGTGGGCGGCGTTGTCCCCGGCAAAGGCGGCACCACCTGCGAAGGCGTCCCGGTGTTCAACACCGTCGCCGAAGCCGTGGCCGAGACGGGCGCCGAAGCCTCGCTGGTGTTCGTCCCGCCTCCCTTTGCCGCCGACAGCATCATGGAGGCCGCCGCCGCCGGCATCCGCTACTGCGTGTCCATCACCGATGGCATCCCCGCGCAGGACATGATCGCCGTCAAACGCTACATGTACCGCTTCCCCAAG
Source organism: Pseudaestuariivita sp. (assembly GCA_020629995.1). Taxonomy (GTDB): domain Bacteria; phylum Pseudomonadota; class Alphaproteobacteria; order Rhodobacterales; family Rhodobacteraceae; genus Pseudaestuariivita. The sequence continues at coordinate 4,961 of JAHDCH010000059.1, forward strand.
GAGCGCCGCATGGTCCTGACCGGCCCAAACTGCGCCGGCACCATCTCGCCCGGCAAGGCGATGCTGGGCATCATGCCGGGGCACATCTACCTCAAGGGCAACGTCGGCATCGTCGGCCGCTCGGGCACCCTCGG
>JAHDCH010000059.1:5194-12353 GCA_020629995.1 Pseudaestuariivita sp.
CGCGCCGGCGAAGGCGAACGCGAAGTCCGCGCCGGACGCTGGACAGGCTGGCGCCCCACGCACCTTGTCGGCACCAAAGTGTCGGGCAAGACCCTTGGCATCGTCGGCTTTGGACGCATAGGCCAGGAAGTCGCCCGCCGCGCCCATTTCGGCTTTGGCATGGACATCCTCGTGACCTCGCGCAGCCCGGTCGACCCTGCCATCCTCGCCCAATATGGTGCGCGCCAGCTGCCCCTGCATGACATGCTGGGCGCGTCCGACTTTGTCTCGCTCCACTGCCCCGGCGGCGCGGGCAACCGCGCGCTGATCGGCGCGGCCGAGATCAACGCGATGAAGGACGACGCCTTCCTCATCAACACCGCCCGCGGCGAGGTGATCGACGAGGCCGCTCTGACCCAGGCCCTGTGGTACGAAACCATCGGCGGCGCCGCGCTCGACGTGTTCGATGGCGAGCCGCGGATCAATCCGGACCTGGCCGCCTCGGACCGGTTGGTGATGCTGCCGCACCTTGGCTCGGCCACCCGCGAAGCGCGTGAGGCGATGGGCTTCCGCGCGATGGACAACCTGACCGCGTTCTTTGACGGCACACAGCCGCCCGATCTTGTGGGCTGACCTACCGCTTGAGCCGATAGTCCCGGTGGCATCCGCTGCAGGACGCGCCCAGCGCGCCAAAGCTGGCGGCAAGTGCTTGGGCCGATGACACGTCCAGCCCCTCCGCCGCCGCGATGAACGCATCGTTGGCGGCGGCAAACTTTTCGGGCTGATCCCAGATCGTAGGCAAGGCCTCTGATTTCGGGTCCGTCTCGGGCTTGGCAAAGGCCTCGGGCACTGCGCGCGCATGCGCGATCAGCGCCTCGCGCGCTGCCGCGGCCTGTGCTGCGTCGAACTCCGCCGCACCCTTGACCATCTGGCCCAGCACCTTGGTCTGGTCCGCGACACCGGACATCACGTTCATCCGCGCCATCACGACCGGATTGGTCACACCCTGATGGCCCAGTGCGGCACCCGCCGCGGCCAGGCCCATCACCGCAAACATCACGAGTCGCGTCATCAAACACCCTCCAAACCGTTGCGCCCAGCCAGCGTACGCAGAACGTTGCGCAAGCCAGGGCAATCTGCCAACTTTCTGGGGGTATTCTGTACAATATGCCAACTTTTTCTTGTGACTCGACTCATCTCCAGTCTCGCTCTAGATATGTGAACATATAGTGAACATCTGGCTGCCACTGGATGCCCCAGACCCGAATCCTTTGCCTGTGGTTCCCGCGACTGGGGGCCGAGCGGTTGCTGCGGCAGACGCCGCATCTGGCTGCACAGCCCTTTGCCGTGGTGCGCGACACCAGGCAGATGCAGGTGATCTCTTCGCTGTCGGCGCGCGCCTCGGCCGAAGGTCTGACGTTGGGCCAACCGCTGCGCGACGCGCAGGCCATGTGCCCGGAATTGCTGACAAAACTCCAAAACCCCAAGGCCGAGGCCGCCTTCCTGACGACCCTGCGCCGCTGGGCCGGGAAATACTCGCCCTGGGTCGCCGAAGAGGCGCCCGATGCGCTCAACATCGACCTGACCGGCTGTGCGCACCTGTTCGGAGGAGAGGCCGGCCTGCTGGGCCAGCTTGTGACCGACAGCTCTGACCTGGGGCTGACCATCTGCCCCGGCATCGCCGACACGCTGGGTGCAGCCTGGGCCCTGGCCCGGTTTGCCGGGCGTGCCCCGGGGGCGCACCGGTCGGGCGACGCCATTGACCAAGAGGCCCACGCGACCCGGTCGCGGGCCACCAAACGCCGCCACTGGGAACGGGGCGGCAGCGCGCCGGCCACCGCGCAACCCATTGCCAACACACACAGAATCGCGCCGCCCGGGCAGATGCATTCGGCCCTCGCGCCGCTTCCCATCGCGGCTCTGCGCCTGCCGCCTGAAACCACCGAAAGCCTCACCCGGCTGGGCCTGCGCCGTATCTCGGACATCAGCGGCCAGCCCCGCGCCGCCCTGGCGCGCCGGTTTGGCAAGGGGCTTGTCCTGCGGCTGGACCAGGCGTTCGGATCCGCGCCCGAGCCGATTTCCCCCGCAAAGACCGACGTGTACTTTTCGACCCGGCTGACCCTGCCCGAACCCATCGGGCTGGAAAGTGACATGCTTGCCGCTCTGGATCGCCTGCTGCCGCCTCTTTGCGACAAGCTTGCGCGCAGCGGCAAAGCCGCACGGCGGGTCCGGCTCGAGGCGTATCGCGCGGATGGAACGATGGGCTGGGCCGAGGTCGCGCTGGCCCGGCCTTCGGATCAGCCGGACCGGCTTCGGGGGCTTTTGTCCATGAAGATCAACGATATAGAGGCGGGGTTCGGGATCGACATGATCCGGCTCGAGGTGACGCAGGTCGAAACGGCCCAGCACCGCGGCAAGACGGGGCACCTGGACGCGGCCCATGCGGTGGCCCGCCAGCTGAGCCAGAACACCGCGATTGATGACCTGATCGGCCGTCTTGGGGCGCGGATGGGGATGGAGCACATCACCCGCCGGCATCCCAGCGCCTCTCACCTGCCCGAAAAGGCGGCACAGGTTCTGGCCGCGGCCTGGTCCGAACCTGCGGGCCCCTGGCCCCGCCCCGCCAGCGCCCGGCCCGCTTTGCTGTGGCGCCCTGAACCTGTGAGCACCGATGGCGACGGCCTCACCGCGCCGCCCGAATTTCGCTGGCGTGGCAGAGACTTGCGCACCACGGCCCATGCCGGCCCCGAGCGGATCGCGCCCGAATGGTGGCTGGACGATCCCGACTGGCGCAGCGGCGTGCGCGATTACTGGCGTGTGACAACCGACGCGGGCGACCGGCTTTGGCTGTTCTACGCCCATGGGGCCGATATGTCGGCGGGCTGGTTTTGCCACGGGGCCTTTGCCTGACCCCTTGATTTTGCGAGAGAACACCGCAACCTTGAAGGTATGAACAAGATCACCCCCCTGCCCCTGCGCACCGCGCCCGACACGGTCGCGTTCCACCGGACCGAGCTGGGCGTGATCCTGTCGCTCTACGGGCGTATGGTCGCCGCGGGCGAATGGCGCGACTACGGCATCTCGTCTCTGCGCGACGTGGCGGTGTTCTCGGTTTTCCGTCGTACGGCGGAAAACCCGCTGTACCGGATCGAAAAGCGGCCCAAGCTGCGCGGGCGGCAGGGACAATACGCCGTGATAGGCACCGAAGGGCAGGTTCTCAAACGCGGATCAGACCTGCGTTCCGTGCTGCGCGTGCTGGAACGCAAACTGATCCGCGCGGTCGAGTAACGCCAGAATTTTCCTGCGAAAATTCTGTGGCTCAGACCATCACGCAGAGCAATTCGAACATCACCGAAACGCCCAGATAGGCGGTCCCGCCCGACGCATCAAACGGCGGCGACACCTCGACCATATCCGCGCCGACGATGTTCACCCCCTTCAGCTCGCGCACGACCCAGAGCGCTTCAAACGAATTGGGGCCGCCCACCTCGGGCGTGCCCGTGCCCGGAGCAAAGGTCGGATCGACAAAGTCGATGTCATAGCTGACATAGGTGGGCGCGGTGCCGACGATCTCGCGCGCTTCGGCCATCACATCGGCCACGCCGCGCGCCATGTAGTCTTCGATCGGGATGATGCGGATGCCGACGGCCTTGGCAAAATCGCGATCCTCCAGGTCGTACATCGACCCTCTGATCCCGATCTGCACGACCCGCTTCGGGTCCAGCAGCTCCTCTTCAACCGCGCGGCGGAACGGGGTGCCGTGCGTGTATTTGTGCCCGCCAAAATACCCGTCCCACAGGTCGGTATGGCTGTCAAAGTGCACCATGCCCAAAGGGCCACCCGCCGCCAGCGCACGCAGCACGGGCAGCGAGGTCAGGTGATCCCCACCCGCCGTCAGAGGCCTGATGCCCTGAGCCACAAGCCCCTGATAAAACGTGGTGATCCGGTCCATCGAATCCATCAGATCAACCGGGTTCGGGCCCACGTCACCCAGATCGGCGACCTTGGCCGCCTCGAACGGGCGGACATGGGTGATGCCGTTTTGTGCGCGGATCATGGTCGACGCATCCCGCAGCTGGCGCGGCCCGTGGCGCGGACCGGGCCGGTTGGTCGTTCCGCCATCCCAAGGCACGCCGACGATGCCGATGTCCACCTCGGCGCGGCGCGGATCGTCCTCGGCCAGATACGGCAGCCGCATGAATGTCGGCACGCCTGCAAAACGCGGCAGGTCCATGCCAGAGATCGGTTTGAAAAACGGGTCGCTCATGTCAGCCCTCCCTGGGGTCGTGTCATCATCAGAATATCCTTGCCTTCGGCCGCTTTGATCCGGGCCGTGCAGGCGGCAAAGTCTTCGCGGGCGACGGCCATGTGGTGCCCATTGGCATGGATCAGCGTCTGGGCGTCCTCGAACATCGCCACATGCCCGGCCCAGAACACAAGGTCGCCGCGCCGAGGAGCGCCCAGCGCCCGAGGGAAGGCCGCGCGCTGCTGGTCGCTGTCGCCGGGGCAGGCGATCCCACAGGACAAAAGAGCAAGCTGCACGAGGCCCGAACAATCGATCCCGTCAGCAGAATTGCCGCCCCACAGATAAGGCGCGCCCAGCAGGCGCTCGGCCACGGCAACCGGATCGGCCTCCGGGGCAGTGACAGGGGCAAGATGTGATGCGGGCACATAGTGGCCCGTGTCCAGCGCACAAAGGTCCCGGGTTTCACCCGTCACGCTGACCAAAGCGCCAAGGGACAGGCGCAGCGGACCGGGCGCCTTGATGTCTGCCGCAGGAAACGCCAGCGTGCTGCGGGCGCTGACGCGATGGGTCGGCGCCAGCCACGGGCCCAGATGGTCCGCGCGCACCCACCCGACATAACCTCCACGCTCGGCTTGCCCAAAGGCCAGCCCATCTTGCTCGTCCAGAACGCGGAACCTGTCCCCAAAGAGCAGCTGCCGATCCAGCCCCGGCGCGCCCGGATCACAGCGCAGGTCAAGAACCGGCGCCCGCACCCGGCGATCTTCGCCCTGCACGAACCGCGCGGCCTCGACCTGCCCGCGCAGCTCGATGGCGGCGACGCGGCCGTTGGCCGGGGTCAGGCGCGGGTCGCTCACAGGTTCAGCATCCCGGGCAAAGCCTCGAGCAGCGCGCGCGCCCCCTGCCCCGCGCCCCCCTTGGGGCGACCGGGAGCCGGCTTGGGGTTCCATCCGTAGATGTCGAAATGCATGTACCGGGTCTCACCGGCGAACCGGCGCAGGAACAGCGCAGCGGTGACCGACCCGGCAAACCCGCCTGCCGGCGCATTATCAAGATCCGCGATCCCGGGTTCGATCATCGGCTCGTAAGGGTCATGGAACGGCATGCGCCAGACCGGATCAGCGGCGCCGGGTGCGGCCCCGGCCAATGCCACGGCATCCGCGTCGTGGTCGGTATAAAACGGCGCAAGGTCAGGCCCGACAGCCACCCGGGCAGCCCCCGTCAGCGTCGCCATCGAGATCATCAGGTCCGGCTCAGCCTCGGCCCCAAAGGCCAGCGCATCGGCCAGCACCAGCCGCCCTTCGGCGTCGGTATTGTTGATCTCGACCGTCAGCCCCTTGCGCGAGGTCAGGATGTCACCGGGCCGGAACGCGGGCGCGCTGACCGAGTTCTCGACCGCCGGGATCAGCACCCGCAGCTGAACAGGCAAACCCAGCGCCATGATCATCTGCGCCAGCCCCAGCACCGTTGCCGCGCCGCCCATGTCCTTTTTCATCAGGCCCATCGACGCGCCGGGTTTCAGGTTCAGCCCCCCGGTGTCGAAACACACGCCCTTGCCCACCAGCGTCAGCTTTGGCCCGGCACGGCCCCAGGTCATGTCGATCAGGCGCGGGTCTTGCGCGGCGGCGCGACCCACCGTGTGGATCATCGGAAAGTTGCCCTCCAGCAGGGTCTCGCCAGTGGTGACCGTGATGCTGGCGCCATGCGCCGCGGCCAGATCGCGCGCGGCGGCCTCAAGCTGGACCGGCCCCATGTCAGAGGCCGGCGTGTTGATCAGATCGCGGGTCAGCGCCTCTCCGGCCGCGCAAGCCTCGATCCGCGCAGCGTCGATCCCGCCCGGAGCGATCAGGGCAGCCTGCGGCGCGTCCGCATCCCCGACATAACGCGCAAAACGGTACCCGGCGAGCAGCCAGCCCAGCGCCTCTGTGCTGATGTCAGCCTCGGGCGCATGTTTGGCCGAAAGGGAAAAAACCTCGGCCGGCAGTTTGGACCGCGCTGCAGCCAGCGTGAACCGGCCCCGCGCCCGGGCCTTGGCCGACCCAAGGCCGACCAGCGCGCCCCAGATACCGCCGCTTGGGTCCGGCAAGGCCAGCGTTTCGCCCGCTCCTGCCTTGAACCCCGACGCCTGCGCCCAGCCACGCGCCACATCCGGCAGATCGCCTAGCGCGGCGCTCAGATTGTCGGGCGACACCAGGATCAGCGGCAAGGCCGCATCGGTCAAAGCGTGGAAGGTCAGCGGCATGGGGTGGTCCTTTGGCAATTCGCGCCGGGCGACAGTAGCCGCCCCGGCGCGCATCGCAAGGCCCCAGGTCCCGTGTCTGGGCGGCGTGTCTCAGACCGACATGTCCTGCGTGTCCCAGATTGCGCACAGCGACCGGTCGCCAACCCGCATGAGCCGCGCGTGTACCGCGGCCAGGGCCACACCGTCGCCCGCATCAATGCAGGTCACGATATCGCGCGCCACACGGGCCAGCGTCGTCATGCCCACCTGCTCGGCCACGCCGATCAGACCGCGCGCCGTCTTTCGCATCTGCGGCAGGGTGGAAACCTGTGCGCTGCGCGAGATATCGGCCAGCCGGCCGGCCATATCCTCCATCGCGCGGCACACGACATCCTCGGCCCCGCCAAGCCCCAATTGCCGGCACAGGTCCTGCACCCGGCTGTGATCCAGTCTTACCGCGTCGCGCGGCGCAAGTTTCGATACGTTCGGCACGCACTCACCCTCAAATCCCTAGGCCCCCGCCTGTACTGCGCACCATGCGCGCCGCCCCTTCACAAATCCTTTCCGCCCCGGGGCTTTTCCGCTCGAAATTCTTCCAAATTTTGTCTATGCCGCTGGCGCATCAAGCGACCGAAGGCCTTCCACGATGGACAAGATCAAGCCCCTGCCCACCTACATGGTTCAGCGCTACCACGGCTGGCGCGCCACCCAGTATT
>JAHDCH010000060.1 GCA_020629995.1 Pseudaestuariivita sp.
CGGTGATCAGAAACAGAACGGGCACGATGAACGGCATGTCCATGGCAAATCTCCTTATCTCGGGTTTGCATGCTCAACGGGTTGCCTGCCGCCCGGGTTCCGCAATGGTGCGCCCATGACGCCGCCTGCGCCACAGATCACGGCGGCCTCATGGGGCATGCTGGTGCTGCTTGGGCTGATCTGGGGCAGCGCGTTTCTGTCGATGGAAATGGGGCTGAACGGCGTGCCGCCATTCTGGCTGGCGGCCAGCCGCATCCTGCTGGGATCGGCGGTGATGGGCGCGGTAATCTGGTGGCGCGGCAAGCCATTGTTCCAATCCGAGGGTCCCCGTCCATGGGGCGCGCTTCTGGTGATCGGGATGCTCAGCTCGGCGGTGCCGTTTTCGCTGCTGTGCTGGGGGCAGCAATATACGACATCGGGCTTTGCAGGCGTCAGCATGGCCGCGGTCGCGCTTTTCGTGCTGCCGCTGGCGCATGTGATGATCCCCGGCGAAGCCCTGAGCTGGCGCAAAGCGCTGGGGTTCGCGGTGGGGTTTGCCGGCGTCTGCGTCCTGATCGGAGCGCAGGCTTTCGACACAACCGGCGCCGCGCTCGAACCTTACGGCCGCACGGCCTGCCTGGGCGCGGCGGCCTGCTATGCGCTGTCGTCGGTGCTGATGCGGCGCCTGCCGCCGGTGGATCCTGTGGCGCTGGCGGGCGTTCTTCTGGCGATTGGCGCGATCCTCGCAGTGCCGCTGGCCTGGGCCGTCGAAGGGCCGCCGCCGCTGCCTCGGGGCACATCGCTGATGTGGGTGCTGTACCTGGGCCTGTTCCCCACCGCCATCGCCAACGTTCTGCGCGTCATGCTGGTGCGCAGCGCAGGCCCGGTCTTCATGTCGCTGGTCAATTACATGGTGCCGGTCTGGTCGGTGCTGTTGGGCTGGGCCGTTCTGGCCGAGCCGCTGCCATCTTCGCTGGTGCTGGCGCTGGCATTGATCCTGATCGGGTTGGGGCTCAGCCAGGGGCGGACGCTGGCCACGCTGCTGCGCCGCCGCTAGACGGCGGACTCGACAGCCTCCACGACACGGTCCACCGCGTCGGTCATCACCGCCTCGTCTTCGCATTCGGCCATGACCCGGATCAACGGCTCGGTGCCCGACTTGCGGATCAGAAGCCGGCCCTGCCCGGTCAGCTGCGCCTCGGATGCGGCGATCGCGTCCTTGACGCTTTTCGCGTCAAGCGGAACCTGCCCCGCCTCGTAGCGCACATTTCGCAGCAATTGCGGAACCGGATCAAAGACCTGCGACAGCTCTGACGCGCGCCGCCCGGTGCGCACCATTTCGGCCAGAAACTGCAGGCCCGCCATCAGCCCGTCGCCCGTGGTGGCATAGTCGGTCATCACGATATGGCCCGATTGTTCGCCGCCCAGGTTGAACCCGCCGGCGCGCATCGCTTCAACCACATAGCGATCGCCGACACCGGTGCGGTGCAAGGTCAGGCCACGCCCTTCGAGGAACCGCTCAAGCCCGAGGTTGGACATCACCGTCGCAACCAGAGTGTTGCCGGCCAGCCGGCCCTCTTCGGCCCAGCGGGCCGCCATCAGGCCCATGAACTGATCGCCATTCGCAGGCTGGCCGTTTTCATCAAGGATCAGAATACGGTCGGCATCGCCATCAAGGCACAGGCCCACATCGGCGCCGTGGGCAACAACGGCTTCGGCGGCCGTCTGCGGTTTGGTCGAACCGCAATCCTCGTTGATGTTGGACCCGTTCGGGGACACGCCCACTGGAATAACTTCGGCGCCCAGCTCCCACAGGACTTCGGGCGCGGCGCGATAGGCCGCGCCGTTGGCACAATCGACCACCACCTTGATCCCGTCCAGCCGCTGGCCCGCGGGAAAGGTCGACTTGACCCGCTCGACATAGCGGAACCGGCCGTCGTCGATCCGCTTGGCGCGGCCGATGTTGCCCGCCTGGACCGGCTCGACGCCTGCGTCGATCAGGGCCTCGATCTCCATCTCGGCATCGTCCGACAGCTTGAACCCGTCAGGGCCAAAGAACTTGATCCCGTTGTCATGGGCCGGGTTGTGGCTGGCCGAGATCATGATGCCCAGATCGGCGCGCATCGACGGTGTCAAAAGACCCACCGCCGGGGTTGGCACCGGCCCCAGCAGCAACACGTTCATGCCGGTGCTGGTCAGCCCGGCCGTCAGCGCATTTTCGAACATGTAGCCTGACAGGCGCGTGTCCTTGCCGATCACGACCCGGTGGGCGTGGCTGCCATCACGGCGAAAGTAGCGCCCCGCCGCAGCCCCGATCCGCAGAGCCATCTCGGCAGTCATGGGATGCGCATTGGCCAGACCACGTACACCGTCCGTTCCGAAAAATTTACGCGCCATCGGTCGCTCCCACATCTATTGCCCGCCACAGACGCAGCGCCTGCACCGTATCCTTTACATCATGCACCCGCACCAGCTGCGCCCCTCGTGCAGCCGCACCCAGAGCCACCGCGACCGAGCCGCCAAGGCGGTCGGCAGGATCAGGGTTGCGCCCGATCTTGCCGATGAACCCCTTGCGCGAAGCGCCCAGCAACACCGGACAGCCCAGCCCGTGGAACAGCGCAAGCCCGTCCAGCAGCGCCAGATTGTGCGCGATCGTCTTGCCGAACCCGATACCCGGATCGACCAGGATCGCGCCGCGCGGCACGCCCATGCCTTCAAGGTACGACACCTGCGCCTCGAGAAAATCGTAGATGTCCAGCAGCACGTTGTCATAGCGCGGGTCGTTCTGCATCGTCTGCGGATCGCCCTGGGCATGCATCACGCACACCGGCAAACCACGTGCCGCCGCAAACGGCCCCAGCGCGGGATCAAACGTAAAGCCGGACACGTCGTTGATCAGGCCCGCTCCGGCGTTGACCGCAGCCTCGGCCACGTCCGTTTTGCGCGTGTCGATCGAAATCGCCACGTCCGTGGCGTGGCGCAAGGCGCGGATCACCGGTTCGGTGCGCGCGATCTCGGCCTCGACCGGCACCGGCTCGGCCCCAGGGCGGGTGGATTCGCCACCTATGTCGAGTATATCGGCACCGGCCTCGATCATCTGGCGTCCCGCCAGTGTCGCGCGGGTCGAGCCTGTGTGCTTGCCGCCGTCAGAAAAGCTGTCTGGCGTCACGTTGAGGATGCCCATCACGTTCGTGCGGCCCATGTCCATGCCCGCGAGGCTTGGGCGCGGCGCGGTCAGCCGCGCGGCCACATCCGGCGGCAGGTCTGCGGCCGGGATGCGCGCAGCGGCGCGCCCGCGTTCGTGCACCACAACATCCGCAAACCAAAGCGCCCCGCCGGCAAGCGGCACAGCCGCGTCCGGGCGGTGTCGCCCCGATTGCACCAGGGGTTGAAAATACGCGGCGCTCACGGCGTTCGTGCCCTCCGACCTTCAGCCCAGATCCGCAAAGCCGGAGGCAATCTCGACCGGCCGCGCCCCCACAGCCGCAGCGGGCATCCCCACAAAGGTCACGGCCGCCGCATCCAGAAAGCCAGCCAGCCAAAGGGTCAGCGCCTCGGGCGAACTGCTGGCCGGGCCATCCACCGTATCAAGAACCAGCTTGGACGGTGCCCAGACACTGATCTGACCATTTTTCATGGCCCAGTCCAGCTCGGTCCGGGTGTCGACAACGACACAGCGCGCGTCTCGGGCGGCCAGCATCCACGCGTTCTGTTCCAGCGCCAAGAGATCGATGCGACGTTGCACCATGGGGTGATCCGCTTGGGGTGCGGGGGTGCGCGGCGCCTCGACACACAGGATCAGCGGCGTGCCTGCGGCCTCGGCCCGATCCAGCCACGCGCTGAAACCCGGATCGTCCATCGACGCGTTCGACACCAGAACGATGCGGGGCGCCACGGCGGGTTCTTCTTCGGGGGTTGGGGTCGCTGCGGCGCGCGTGCGCACGATCTCTACCCCCAGAGCGCCGGGGCCGCGATCCAGCTTTTCAATCCGCACAAAGGCGCGCACGGCCTGCGGCTCCAGCAAGATGCGCTCGGCCACCCGCTCGGCCAGCGTTTCCAGCAAGTTCAGGCGTTCGGCGGCCAGTTCCGCCGCAATTGCTTCGGTCACCCGGTCATAGCTGAGGATGGTGTCCACATCGTCAATGTCGCGCCCATCGCGCGCGGCAACCTCGACGACAATGTTGAAACAGACCCGCTGGGTTGTGCCGCGTTCAGCCTGAAAGGCACCGATCTCGACCTCGACGATATGATCGCGCAGCGAGATGCGGTCATGCAGGCCGGCGCCGGCAGTGGCGAAGGACCGGGCCGACGGATGCTCGAACGCAAGGGCGATGTCTTGTGTCATGTGTCCCCATTTCCTTTGCCCCGGGTATACGAAGACCGGGCGTCAAAGGCACGGGGAAATTGCCGGACGCCGCGCCCCGGGGGCGCGGTCAGCCGCGGCGGTAAAAGACGTGAACGCCGATCTTGGCCGTGCGTTTGAACACGCGCGCCCATTTCGGGCTGACTGCGGTGGTGTGATAGAAGGTTGCGCCGCCCGTCAGAGGCCGCTTGGCGCCGTCCAGGATCGCGCGCGCAACCTTGCCCACACGGACAAAGGCGCGTGGTTCGCTGATGTTTTCGGGCAGCCCATCGCAGGTGTAGGTGAACTGGCACGCATATTTGCGACCGGTGCCCTGGTTGATGACCTTGCAGAACGTGTCCGGAAAGCGTTTGGAATCGACGCGATTGGCAATGACTTCGGCAACCGCAAACTGACCTTTCAGCGTTTCGCCGCGCGCCTCAAAGTACAGCGCTTCGGCCAGACAGCGCCATTCCGGGCCGCCGGTTGCCTTGGGCTGTGCGGCAAGCCAGTCGGCGGTGTAGCTGACGGTGGTACGACCGGTGTTGGCCATCAGGTCTTCGGGGCGCTGGCGCGGCGTGATCAGCGCCGCGAGCCTTTGCGCGGATTGCGCGACAAGCACGCGTGTCTCAAGAGCCACAAGCTGGTCGATCTGCCGGCTGCTGATATCCTGCGCCGCTGCAAGCGACGGGAAAGCGAGGGCGCAGGCCAAAGCCATCTTAACGAAAAAGTCACGCATTCTGACGGTCCCCCAACCGTTTCTTGGCAGGCATCACGCGGAGGTACACCAAAACCTCCCTGCGCGCCAGCGGGCGGGTCCCGGCCGGTAGGCGGCTTGATGCCGCAGCGCAGCGCATGCACCCATGTTGTAGCAGCTGATGATGCTTCTACACGATCTTGCGCGAAACTGCCAGCTGCGCTGCAGCAAGACGCGCAACCGGCACCCGGAAGGGTGAACAGGACACATAGTCGAATCCGGCGTCACGGAAGAAGGCAATTGATTCGGGCGATCCGGCATGTTCGCCGCAGATCGACAGCGTCACGTCAGGACGCGCCCGGCGGCCCCGTTCTGCGGCGATCGACAACAGCTCGCCCACACCCTCGCGGTCCAGCGTGTGGAACGGGTCTTCGGGGAACACGCCCTGCTGGACATAATCGCCCATGAACCGCCCCGCATCGTCGCGCGACAGGCCATAGGTCATCTGCGTCAGGTCGTTGGTGCCAAAGGACATAAAGGCGCAATGCTGGGCGATCTCCTCGGACCGGAGCGCCGCGCGCGGCGTTTCGACCATCACGCCCAGCTTGTAGTCAAACTCGGCCCCGGTGCGGGTGCGCACGCTGGCGGCAACGGCGTCGATCCGGGACTTGACCAGCTCGACTTCGCGCCGTGCGGTGACAAGGGGGATCATGATCTCGGGCACGACCCCTGCCCCGTCCTGCTGCGCGGCGACGGCCGCTTCAAAGATGGCGCGGGCCTGCATGTCATAGATCTCGGGCACTGCGATCCCGAGGCGCACGCCGCGCATGCCCAGCATCGGGTTGTATTCGGTCAGTGCCTCGACGCGGTAGGTGATTTCCGAAAGCGGGCGGTCCAGCGCTTCGGCCAGCGCGCGGTGACCAGCCTTGTCGGCGGGCAGGAATTCGTGCAGCGGCGGGTCCAGAAGGCGGATGCAGACCGGCTTGCCCGCCATGATGCGGAACAGGCGGGTAAAGTCCTTGCGCTGCATTGGCAGCAGGCGGTCCAGCGCGGCGCGCCGATCTTCCGAAGTGTCGGCAAAGATCATCTCGCGCATGACCGTCAGGCGGCCTTCTTCAAAGAACATGTGCTCGGTTCGGCACAGGCCGATGCCGTCAGCCTTGAACGTGCGCGCGGTCTTGGCATCCTCGGGCGTGTCGGCATTGGCGCGCACGGCCATGTCGCGCACGTCGTCGGCCCAGCCCAGCAAGGTCTGGAACGCATCGTCCAGCGCCGGTTCGACAAGGGTCGGTGCGCCCAGCAGCACCTCTCCGCTGCTGCCGTCCACGGTGATGATGTCGCCTTCACGGACGATCCGTCCATCTGGCGCGACCAGTTGTTTGCGCCGGGTCTGGAACCGCATCTGCGACGCGCCCACCACGCACGGCAGGCCAAGCCCGCGCCCGATCACGGCGGCGTGGCTGGTGTTGCCCCCCCTCTCGGTCAGGACGGCAACAGCGGCGTGCATGCCGCGGATATCCTCGGGCGCGGTTTCGCGACGCACGAGGATACAGGCCTCGTCCCGCGCCGCGGCGGCCTGCGCGGCAGCGGCGGTAAAGACAACCATGCCCGTGGCGGCACCCGGGCTGGCCGCAACGCCCCGCCCCAGCAGATCGCGCGCCGCGCCCGGGGCCACCTGGCGGTGCAACAATTCAGACAACGCGCGGGGGTCGACGCGGGTCAGCGCCTCTTCGCGCGGGATGATGCCATCCTCGGCCAACCGCACGGCAATCCGGACAGCCGCCCGGTTGGACCGCGGCACGCGCACACCATCGAGGATAAAGACCTCGCCATCCTGAATGGTGAATTCGGCCTGCATTTCCTCGCGCAGGCGGTGGCGCATCAGTTCGGAATGCCGCTTGAGCGCATCCCACGCCTCGGGCAGCGCTTCTTCCAGCGAGGGGCCGCGCGCATCCTTTTCCAGGAACAGAACATCCGCCTCGGCATCCAGCGCCTCTCGCCCCTGGCTGCGGCCCAGATAGCGCCCGGTGATCTGCGGTGTGCCGGTTTCGGCATCGACCAGCTGCATCACCCCCGACCCGCTGTTGCCTGGGCCCATGCCCAGCGTCATTTGCTGCACGATCAGCCCCAGCCCCGCGTCTGCCGGGGCGCCCTTGGCCTGCCGCAGCAGGCGCGCTGTCGTTCCCTGCCAGGCACGCGCCATCGACCGCAGCACGCCTGTCAGCTGCGCGCCGGGGTCCTGCGGGAACGGCTCTTCCATCTCGTCTTCGTAGGCGGCCAGCGCGGCGCGCAGCCCCTCTTGCGGCGTTGCGCCATCGGCTGCGTCAAAGGCATCGGCATCCAGCCGCGCCACATGCACCGCGTAGGTCTGGACGAACCTCAGATACAAGCCCGCAGCGGTGTCGTCGCCCAGTTCAGCCGCCAGCGCGGCGCGGCGCGCGTCGTTCATGCCGACATTCATGATCGCGCCCGGCCCGCCCCAATCGGGGTCCTCGGACGACGGGCGCACGCAAACCAGAACGCCGTCATCAAATTGCGACAGGATCAGGCTGGCGTCGGGCACACGCCCTTCGGCAATGCCCAGCACCGTGTCAAAGCTGAGCACCACGGTCCGCGGCACCGGCAAATCAAGCCGCACCAGCCGCTGAAGGCATTTCGCGCGCCCCCCATGCGAGGCAACCGCAATGGGCGCTGTGGGTGTCACCAGCGTGATGTCAGGAGCCTGGGGCATCGCACATTCCTTTCGCAGGCGCAGCATAGACATGCGCGCCTGTCAGGCAAGGATTACGATACGGTAAAAGCCTTATCCTTCGATGCGCGTCAGATCGGCAACGCCGAGGCACAGTTTCCGGATATCTCCCAACAGGTTGAGCCGGTTTCTTCGCGTGATGTCGCTGTCGGCGTTGACCTGCACCTTGTCAAAGAATGCATCAATCGGCCCGCGCAAGGCGGCCATCTCGGTCATCGCTGCGGCGAAGTCCTGCGCCTCGGTCGCCCGTTCAATTTTAGGCCCACGCTCGCAAAGCGCGGCAAACAGAGCGGTTTCCTCAGGCTCTTCGGCAAATTTGACATCCGCACCGTATTCATAGGCGACGCCGTCCTTGTCCTCGGCCTGGGTCAGGATGTTGTTGGCCCGCTTGAACCCTTGCACCAGGTTTTCGCCATCGTCGGTCTTCAGCGTCTCGCTCAGCGCCTCTGCCCGCTTGACCAGCAGCGCCAGATCATCCGACCCGGGCATGGCGATGCAGGCGTCGATGATGTCATGCCGGATGCCTTGGTCGCGCAGGTAAACCTTGAGGCGGTCGTGGAAGAACCCGATCAGATCCTCACCATCCGTCTTTTTGTTTGCCAAGGCAATGGATTGCGCCAGCGGCAAGGACGCCCCACTCTCCAGCACAATCCGGATCACACCCAGCGCGGCGCGGCGCAGGGCAAAGGGATCGCCCGAGCCGGTCGGCTTTTCACCGATGGCCCACATGCCCGTCAGCAGGTCCAGCTTGTCAGCCAGCGCCACCGCGCGGCTGACGGCGCCGGTGGGCACATCGTCGGACGGGCCAAGCGGCTGATAATGGGCCGCGCAGGCGTCGGCCACCGCGTCACTCTCGCCGGCGGCGCGGGCGTAGTAGCCGCCCATGACGCCCTGCAGCTCCGGGAATTCATAGACCATCTCGGACGACAGATCGGCCTTGGCCAGCGTTGCCGCACGCGCCGCCTCATCCGCGTCCGCGCCGATCGCCGGTGCCAGCTCGCGCGCCAGGGCCGCGATGCGGTCAATCCTCTCTTTCTGAGAGCCGATTTCGCGGTGGAATGTCACGTTTTCAAGCGCTTGCAACCAGACGCTCATGTCGCTTTCGGCGATGCGCAGATCGTTCTCCCAAAAGAACTTGGCGTCAGCCAGCCGCGCCGAAAGCACTTTTTGGTTGCCGGCAAGGATCGTCGCGCCATTGTCAGCCGTCTCGCGGTTGGCGACGGTGACGAAGCGCACGATCTGTCCGTCCTTGCCCCGCACCGAAAAGAACTTTTGATGCTCTTTCATTGAAGTTTGCAGAACCTCAGGTGGAAGGCCCAGAAAATCCTCGCCGATCTCGCCCATCAGCACGACGGGCCATTCGACCAGCCCCGCGACCTCGCGCAGCAGGCCGGGGTCTTCGACCACCTCCAGCCCTTGGGCAAAGGCCTGGTTGGCGGCTTCGGCGCGGATGGTCTCCATCCGCTCCTCGGCGCTCAGCACCACATGCGCGCGCTTGAGCTTTGCCGCGTAATCCTCGAAAGATACGACAGAAAACGCGCCCGGCGCCATGAAGCGGTGGCCTTCCGTCACGTCCCCGGACACGATCCCGTCCACATCCAGCGGCACGACACTGGCGCCCGCCTCATCGGTCAGGATGCACAGGATGCGGTGCAGCGGGCGCACCCAGCGCAACGACCCGCTGCCCCAGCGCATTGCCTTGGGCCAGGGAAAGCCGCGGATGGTCTTTTCCAGCACTTTGGCAATGATCTCGGCGGCTGGGCGGCCTTCTTTGACCACTGTGGCGTAGTAGAACGTGCCCTTCTTTTCCTCGCGCTCTTCCAGCTGGTCGCGGGTCACGCCTGCGCCGCGCAAAAAGCCCTCGATCGCCTTGTCCGGCGCGCCGACCTTTGGGCCGCGCCGTTCCTCTCGGAGAGTGGGCGATTCGGCCACGACACCTTCGACCGTCAGACACAGCCGCCGGGGCGTCGCAAAAGCCGCGGCCGACGCATAGGTCAGGCCTGCGTCGACCATGCCGCCGGTGACCAGCTTTTGCAGGTCCTCGGCCGCGCGCGCCTGCATGCGTGCAGGAATTTCTTCTGAAAAAAGTTCGATCAGCAGATCAGGCATCAGTTCGCCTCTCGTTCGGGGCAATCGTCGCCCAGCGGCGTGCCGTCATAGGCCTTGTCGCCGCATTCGTTGATGTCGTGCCAGACATAGCCGCGCCCGTCGTCGGTGATGGCGACAATGCGGTCGATGCCAAATTCGATGTTGCGCGTGCCCATGAACGCCAGCGCTGTGCCATCGGCCAGCTGCGCGCCAAGCGCGTCCGCGTCAAAACAGTCAAACCACGGCGGCGCGGTGCGCGGTGCGGCGCGGTCCACGCCTTCGTAGAACTCGGTCAACGAGGGCAGCTCCATGATCGTGGCAAAGCATGCGCGGTAGCGGATGGGTGAGCTTTCGGCGTCAATCGCCTGAAAATCCTCGTACAAAATCGGTTCAGGCTCGCCCGTGACAACCGACGTCAACTGCACCGCATCACCGGCATCATCAGCGACCTCGGTATAAAACCCGTACACCTGGAGGTAGTACATCACCGCCCCCGCAATCAGCGAAATCACGACGATCCCTCCTGCAATCCAGCGTCCCGCCATGGCTCAGGCCACCGCCGCATCGGTCTGGACAAAGGCATCGGCGCACATCTTGGCCAGCGCCCGCACGCGGCCGATATAGGCCTGACGTTCGGTGACCGAGATGACGCCACGCGCGTCCAGAAGGTTGAAGATATGGCTGGCCTTGATGCACTGGTCATAGGCCGGATGCGCCATGATGATGCGCTTGCCGGTCTTGGGGTCCTCGTGCGGCTCGGCAAGAATGGCCGCGCAATGGGCCTCGGCCTCTTCGAAATGCCGCAAGAGCACCGAGGTATCGGCCACGTCGAAATTCCAGCGCGAATATTCCTGCTCGGTCTGGCGGAAGATATCGCCGTAGGACAGGGCAATGGGCGCGTCCGGCGCGTTGAACGGCATGTCCATCACGTGATCCACGCCCAGGATATACATCGCCAGTCGCTCCAGCCCGTAGGTCAGCTCGCCCGAGACCGGTTTGCAATCATGTCCGCCAACCTGCTGGAAATACGTGAACTGCGACACTTCCATCCCATCGCACCAGACTTCCCAGCCCAGCCCCCAGGCGCCCAGGGTCGGGCTTTCCAAGTAATCCTCGACCAACAGGAGGTCGGTCAAAGTCGATTCCGATGGCACGCAACGAACCGAGGTACAGCTCCTGCATGTCGGGCGGCGACGGTTTGATCAGCACCTGGTACTGGTAATAGTGCTGCAGGCGGTTGGGATTTTCGCCATATCGCCCGTCCGTGGGACGGCGCGAGGGCTGCACATAAGCCGCGGCCCACGGCTTGGCACCAAGGCTGCGCAAGGTTGTCGCCGGGTGGAACGTGCCTGCCCCGACCTCCATGTCATAGGGCTGCAAGACGGCACAGCCCTTGTCCGCCCAATAGGTCTGAAGCCGCAGAATGATCTCTTGAAAGCTGCGCGGTGCGCTGACGTCGCCCATGGAATGTTCCTTGCCTCGCTCGCGCCTTGATTACGGGCGTGCCCCGCCGGGGTCAACGCCCCTTGCCCGGAACGCCAAAGGCACGGAATTTGATCGAATTGACACGCGAAAGGGGGTGCAGCCCCCGCCACATCTGGTATGCTGCCCGGCATTGAGCACAAACGCCCCCGAGGAAGGGGGCGAGGATTATCAAGGGGCGAGTGGCATGATCAGACTGTGGGCAGCGGTTTCCCTTATCATGGCGATCTGGTGTGGCGCAGCGACGGCACAGAGCGCGGATGCACGGGTCTGGATCCAAGTCGAGGCGCAGCCGAGCCTGACAGCCGCCACCGACCGCGCCCGCGCCTTTGCCGCCGTCCTGCCGGATGTGAACGGCTTTTCGCTGGGCGGCGGGTGGTACGGCATCGCCCTTGGCCCCTATGAACGCGCCGAGGCGGACCGCCTGCTGCGCGACTATCGCAGTAGCCGCCTTGTGCCGGGCGACAGCTTTATCGCCTTTACCCGCGCCTACCGCAGTCAGTTCTGGCCTGCCGGAACCGATCTTTTGGCCGATACGGGCACGCGCCCTGCCCCGTCGGGCGCCGCAGTCACGCAGCCCGAACCGACAACCGAACCCGAGGGCGACACCGCAGAGCAAGAGCCGCAAGCGCCTGCCCCGGCGCCCGAACCTGTTGCCGTGGCCGACGAGACCCCGCGCGAAGCGCGCGCGTCCGAGGCGCGGCTGACGCGGGACGAAAAGCGCCTGCTGCAGGTCGCGTTGAAATGGGCGGGGTTCTACAACGGGGCCATTGACGGCGCCTATGGCCGCGGCACCCGCGGCGCCATGGCCGCCTGGCAAGAGGCCAACAATCACGAGGCCACCGGCATCCTGACCACCGCGCAGCGGGCCGAGCTGCTGGGCCAGTACAACGCGGT
>JAHDCH010000061.1:0-6380 GCA_020629995.1 Pseudaestuariivita sp.
CGGCCAATAGTGGTGGCGCATTCCATCGGCGCAGGGCCGGTGTCCGAGGCGATCCTTCGGCGGCCCGATCTGGTGGCGGGCTACGTGGTGGTTGCCGGTGCCGTTGCGCTGGGCAGTCATCAGGCGCCGCGCGGCGTGCCGGTGTATCTGCGCGCCGGGTGGCTGCGCGAAGGCATCGCGGCGGCAACCACGTCGAACCCGTGGCTGACCGGCCCGTTCCTGCGCGGTTTCCTGCACGTCAAGGATGCCGCAACCCCCGAGGTCATCGCCGTGCTGCAAGAGCCGATGCAGCGTCCGGGCTATACGCGCGCCGTGGCGGCGTGGCTGCCGCAGCTGTTCGTGACGCCGCAAGACGCGCGCAGCACTCGGATGGAGGCCTGGCAGGCTCTGAACGTGCCCAGCGCGCTGATCTGGGGCGACAAGGATACCGTGACGCCGCCGGTGCAGGGCCGCGCGCTAGAGGCGCTGATCCCCGGAGCGGTGTACCGCGAGCTGGAAGGCGTGGGACACATCCCGCAGATCGAAGCGCCAGAGGCCTTTCGCGAGATCCTGCTGGAAGAGCTGGCGCGGATCGCGGTCAGGTGAATTCGGCCCCGTACAGCCAATCGTTCCGGCGTTGCAGCAGTCGCGGCGCGATCTTGCCCGCCAGCCAGATCGGCGCGTAGGCCTGAACCTGAGCCAACATGCTGCGGCGGTGGAACAGTCGCAGATTGGCCAGCGATTGTTCCTGAACCCGCGTCACGCGGTCGATCCGCGCGGCAAAGTATCTTTCGAGAGCGGCCGAAATCATCCCGCCTTTGGACAATTCGCGCGACAGAACATAGGCGTCTTCCATGGCTTGCACGGCCCCTTGTGCCATGGATGGCAGCATTGGGTGCGCGGCATCCCCCAGCAGGGCCACCGCGCCATCTGACCAGCGCTGCAAAGGCGGGCGCGTGAACAGGGCCCACCGGTGCAGGACCGGCGCCGCGTCAAGGATTGCGTCCAGCGTTTCGTTCCAGCCGCCGAAATCCGCGCGCGCTTCGGCGGCGGTGCCGGTCAGATGCCAGCCTTCCTCGGTCCAGCTGTCCTGTTCGACGATGCCGACAAAGTTGACCATTTTGCCTGCGCGGATGCGCGTGGTGACGGCGTGCTTGCCAGGGCCTGTCCACACAACACCCGACGGAGGCGGCGCGGCGGGCCCAAGGTCAGAGACCGGCACAACCGCACGCCAGGCAACATTGCCCGTGAAGTCCGGCAAACCCGGGCCCAGCATCTGGGTGCGGATCGCGGAATGGATCCCGTCAGCGCCGATGATCAGGTCGGCCTCGATCCGGCGGCCATCCGCCAGGGTCACCGCCGCGCCTTTGGACGAGGTTTCGTAGCGGATGACTTCGGCGCTTGTGTGCAGGGCTTCGGGCTGGCGGGCCAAAAGAGTTTGGGCCAGGCCATCCAGCAGATCGGCCCGGTGGATCTGGATATAGCGGGCACCCCAGCGGTCGGCGGCGATGGCGCGCATCGGCATATGCAAAAGGCGGGTGCCGGTGGCGCCGTGCCGGATTTCGATCGCTTCGGGTTGGAACAGACTGTCTTCGATGCGGGGCATGACGCCCAGGGCGTCGAGGATCTTGATGCCGTTGGGGCTGATCTGGATGCCGGCGCCGATGTCGCGCAGGTCTTGCGCGCGTTCCAGCACGCAGACGTCCCATCCGATCTGGTCCAGAGCAAGAGCCGCGGTCACCCCGCCAAGCCCGGCCCCGACAATAATGGCCTTCACGATTGCATCATGCCCTGCGGCACGCCCCCCAGTGGCGCTCAGCATGTGGTGCGAATCGGCGTCAGGGCAAGCGCGGCCCCTACGTCAACTTGGGTGGGTCGGCCGGTTATGGCAAACGGGCAACACGGAAGATTTTGCAAGCCTCGCACACCGGTTTTGCAGAATTGCAACGTTGTGGGCGCGGCCCGGGACAGCAGCGCGCGCCGGGCATGACAAGCCGGCGCGCGCGAGGCCAGATCAGTTGGCCAGGCTTTGTGCCAGGCGCATCAGGCGCACGGCCTCGGCCCGATATCCAAAAGGGTCATCCCCGATGGCGCCCGAGGCCAGAGCAATGGCGTCGCCAAAGCCCCAGTCCCCGGTGTGCACACTGCCGCGCAGCACCTGACCAAAGCCCGCGATGGCGGCGGCAAAGGCTGTTTCGCCGCCAAGCCTGGCGTCGGACTCCGCGGTGATCGGCGTTTCGATCAGCGTGCTGGTGCTTGCGCCCGGCGCCTTGTGCCGCAGCTTGAGATAGCCCCATTCGTCGGTCTGTACATCCGAGGCGCTGGCGGGCGCGGCGTAACGCAAATCATCGGTCAAGCGCGCGCCGGATCCAACGGGCACGACCTCGTAGATCGCGGTCACGCTGTGGCCTGCTCCGATATCGCCAGCGTCGACCTTGTCGTTGTTGAAATCTTCGCGGTTCAGGATGCGGGTCTCGTACCCGATCAGGCGGTATTCGGCGATCTGGGCGGGGTTGAACTCCACCTGGATCTTGACGTCATCGGCGATGGGAAAGAGCGCGCCGGTCAGCTGGTCGACCAGCACTTTCTGCGCCTCTTGCAGCGTGTCGATATAAGCCGCCGTGCCGTTGCCGTTTTGCGCCAGCGCCTGCATCGTCGCATCGTCGAGGTTGCCGCGGCCAAAGCCCAGAACCGACAGGTAGGTGCCGCTGTCGCGCTTGTCCGAGATGAACTGCTCCATCGCGCGGGGCGACGACAGGCCGACGTTGAAATCGCCATCGGTGGCGAGGATCACGCGGCTGACTTCGCCCTCGGCCGACATCTCCTCGGCCTTGGCATAGGCGAGCTCGAGCCCCTGTTGCCCGGCGGTAGAGCCGCCCGCCTGCAGCGCGTCGATGGCGGTCAGGATGGTGCTGCGTTCAGAGGCGGCGGTGGGTTTGAGGATCGTGCCCGCAGAGCCGGCGTAGGCCACGATGGCCACCTCATCCTCGGGGCGCAGTTGCGACAGCATCAGGCGGAAGCTCTGCTTGAGCAGGGGGAGTTTGTCCGCGTCCTGCATGCTGCCGGAGGTGTCGATCAGGAAGACGAGGTTGAGAGGGGGGCGGTCCTCGACAGCGGGCAGGGCGCCCTGGATGCCGATATGGACCAGCTGCGTGCCGTCGTTCCAGGGGGTTTGCAAGGTCGAGACATGGGTGCTGAAGGCCGCGCCATCGGTGGGGGCGGGGTAGAGGTAGGGGAAGTAGTTCACCATCTCTTCGATCCGGACGGCGTCGCGGGGCGGCAGGACGCCTGCCATCAGGGACGAGCGGATGACGCCGTAAGAGGCAGTGTCGACATCGACGCTGAAGGTCGAGACGGGATCGTCGGTTGTGACTTTGACAGGGTTCGGGTCCGCTTCGGGGAAGGCTTCGGTGTTCTCGGGCTGCTTTTGCAGGGCCGGGTCGCGGGTTGCGTCATAGGCGGGCGCATTGGCCCCGCCAGCAAAGGTCTGTGTCGCGGCAATGCGCGACTTTGCACTGCGCGAGGTAACGGGGGCCATGGCCGGCGCTTCAAGCGCGAGGTCCAGATGAACCGGGGGAACAACGTCCGGGGCGTCCTTTACCGCTTCGACGATCTGCTCGGTGCTCGGGCGAATGGGCGAGGGCGGTCCGTCTTGAAGCGCGGGCACCAGGACGATCAGGCCGACGGCGGCGAGGGCGGTTGTGGCGGTCAGCGCGCCGCGGGCGGGAAGGGTGGCTAGCATCTGTTTCACTCCTGCGATCAGGCCCCATTTTGCGGGGCGGTCAGGAGTAGGACGCGGCGCATCCGCCGATCCTTGGCGGGTCAACGAATTTTCCTGCGAAAATTCTGTCGCGGCGGCGCGCAGGGTGGCGGCGCGGCGTGCGGGATCGGGGCGCGGGGTGGCGCTGTGCAGGGCGGATTTCAGATCGTCGAGCGGATCGCGGGTCATTGCGTGTCCTCCATGATGGCGCGCAGGCGCTTGCGGGCCTCGCTGAGGCGCCAGCTGACGGTGCCTTCGGAGATGCCCAGCACCTGGGCGGCTTCGGCATGGGTGGCGTCGTCGAGTGTGAGCGCCAGAGTGTCGCGCAGATCATCGGGCAGGGCGCGCATGGCGGTGGTGAGCCAGTCTGCCTCATCCGCCCGCTGGGCGGCCTCGGCGCGGCGCATCAGTTCGACATCGCCCCAGCCGTCATGGGCGCGGGCGCGGGTGGCCTGTTTGCGGCGGTGGTCATGGGCCGCGTTCAGGGTGACGCGGTAGAGCCACGTGGTGAAGCGCGACTGTCCGCGATACAAAGGCAGTTTGCGGGGCAAGGCGATCAGCAGGTCGTGGGTCAGGTCTTCGGCCTCGGCCCGGCTGCCGGTGAGGCGGAAGCAAAGGCCAAACGTCCGGTCATAGATCCGGTCGGTGAGCGCGGCAAAGGCGGCCTCGTCTCCGCGCGCGGCGGCGCGGGCCAGCTGATCGAGATCGGTCGTCATACGCATGGTATAGGGTAAGACGTGGCCCGAGTGGCGATCCTTGGCGGGTGGATGATTTTTTAATTTGGGGGCGCTGCCCCCCACGTCGAAAGCCTAGGGCTTTCGACGCTCCCCCCGCCATATTTGGGAAGAGAAGAAGGGGGATCAGGGTGCGAGATCATAGAGGGTGGAGTGCAGGAGCTGCATGCCGTCGCCAAAGCGGACCACAACCATGTCGTGGTCGGGCAGGAGGTAGACGATCTGGCCGCCGTGGCCGAGCAAGTAAGTGAAGCGGCCCGAGAGGCTGGCGCCGGGGCGGTCGAGCACATCGTGGCGGATATGTTGGCCGTAGATGCCGGAGCGCAGGGTGTCTGGCGCGGCATCGGGCATGATCCAGTTGGACCACATGGCCGCGGGCAAGAGCGGTGCGTTTGGAGTGCCGTTGGACAGCAGGAAATGGCCAACGCGCAGCCAATCCTCGGCCCGGGCATAAAGGCAGCAATAGGCAGAAGCCCGACCAGTGCGGGTGTTTTGCCGCCAGTGGGCGATGTCTGCGCCAGAGGGGCGCCAGATCAGGTCGGACATGACGTCTTGCAGTGGAGCGCCGTAAGCATGTTCGACGACCAGGCCCAGGAGCGCGGTGTTGGCGCTTTGGTAGTGGAAGCGCCCGGAGAGGTCGGGGGAGACGTGCAGGCGCGGCATGACAGCCTCGATCCCGAAGGCATGAAGGCGCCCTACTGGCGAGAAAGGAGAGAAGGCCGCATCGTCGAGGGGTTTGTCGACGGTGTCCTTGGGTGGCTCGCCCTTGAACGAAAGGCCGGAGCGCATGGTCAGCACGTCGTGCAGGCTCACATCCGGCGCGTCGGAGCCGATGAGGTCGGGCAGGCGAGTATCCAAGCTGGGGACAAGGCCATCGGCCACGGCACGCAAGACCAACACACCGACGAGGGATTTGACCAGCGAGTAGCTGTTGAACAGCGTGTTCCGGTCAAAGCCGGGGGCATAGGCGGAATGGGTGACCTGGCCAGCCTGGGAGACCAGCATCGCGCGTCCCCCGGATTGGGCAAACCGCTGGGCTGCTTCGGGTGGCAGCGGTGCGCCGGCGGGCAGAGGGCCGGACGGGCGGCCCTGAACGGGCCGGGTCGGTGCGCTGGTCTGTAGGACCGGCGGAGGAAAGCCTTGAGCCACAAGGGTCGGCAGTTGCGGCGCAAAGGTCCAGATGGCAAGGGCCACCGCCATCAGACAGGCAGCGGCCCCCAGCGCGATCCGCAGCCACATCAGATCGAGGTGCAGATGTATTTCATCTCGAGGAATTCCTCGATCCCGTGTTTGGAGCCTTCGCGCCCGAGGCCCGATTGCTTGACCCCGCCAAAAGGCGCGACCTCGGTCGAGATCAGGCCGGTGTTGACGCCGACCATGCCGTATTCCAGAGCCTCCTGAACGCGGGTGATGCGGCCGATGTCGCGGGCGTAGAAATAGGAGGCGAGGCCAAAGATAGTATCGTTGGCCATGGCGACAACCTCTTCCTCGGTGTCGAACTTGAAGAGCGGGGCGAGGGGGCCGAACGTCTCGTCCGAGGCGACGAGCATCTCTTGCGTCACGCCCGAGACGATGGTCGGTTCATAGAAGGTGCCGCCGAGCGCGTGCGCCTTGCCGCCGGCGATGACCTTGGCGCCCTTGGAGGTGGCGTCGGCCAGATGCTCTTCGACCTTGTCCACCGCATCGGCGTTGATCAGGGGGCCGGTGGTGACGCCGTCCTTGAGGCCATCGCCCACGTTCAGCTTGGCCACGGCGGCCTTCAGTTTTTCGGCGAAGGCGCCATAGACGCCGGCCTGCACGTAGATGCGGTTGGCGCAGACGCAGGTCTGGCCGTTGTTGCGGAATTTGCAGATCATCGCGCCTTCGACGGCGGCATCGAGATCGGCGTCGTCAAAGACGATGAAGGG
>JAHDCH010000061.1:6480-12203 GCA_020629995.1 Pseudaestuariivita sp.
CCGGCCTTGCGGGTGATCATCGCGTTGGGGAAGTTCCACGGCGTGATCGACGCCGCGACGCCGATGGGCTGGCGGATCACGGTGATGCGCTTGTCGGGCTGGTGGCCGGGGATCGTTTCGCCATAGACGCGCTTGGCCTCTTCGGCGAACCATTCCACGAAGGACGCGCCATAGAGGATCTCGCCCCGAGCCTCGGCAAAGGGTTTGCCCTGTTCGGCGGTCAGGATGGTGGCCAGATCGTCGGCGTTTTCGACCATCAGGTCGAACCATTTGCGCAGGATGGTGGCGCGGTCCTTGGCTGTTTTAGCGGCCCATGCCTTTTGCGCGACCTCGGCCTTGGCGATCGCTTCGGCGGTCTGTGCGCGGCTGAGGTCCGCGACCTCGGCGATCACGTCGCCGCGGGCTGGGTTGGTGACTTCGAACGTGCCGCTGCCATCGATCCATGCGCCGGCGACATAGCCACGAGTGACAAGCAGCGAGGGGTCCTTGAGATGCGAGGCAAGATCAGTTGTCTGGTCGAGCATGATTGGTCTCCTTGATTGCGGGGGCAACGCGGGGGCGGGCCGAATGTTTCCGTGCGCGACAGGATCATCTGTGCCAAGTCTTGTCCAGATGCAGGTAAGACCAGGACGTGACCATGGATAAAGCCAGTTGGGATGACGCCTATGCCAATGCGGCCCACATTGACGGTGCCGAAGCCTATCCGCCGCGCTGGCAGGCAAAGGCAGGTGCCTTTCTGGGCCGGATGATGGGGCAGGCGCGGGCGCAGAACGATCTGCCCTATGGGCCGACCGAGCGGTCGCTGTTTGACCTGATCCTGCCCGAAGGCCCGCCAAAGGGGTTGGTGGTGTTCGTGCATGGCGGCTACTGGATGAAGTTCGACAAATCGTACTGGACGCATCTGGCGGCTGGTCCGATACTGAGGGGCTGGGCTGTGGCGCTGCCGTCGTATGACCTGTGCCCGGATGTGCGGATCGCAGATATCACGCGACAGATTGCGCAGGCGGTGAGCGTGGCGGCACAGCAGGTGGCGGGTCCCATCGCGCTGACGGGTCATTCGGCGGGCGGGCATC
Organism: Pseudaestuariivita sp.; assembly: GCA_020629995.1. GTDB lineage: Bacteria > Pseudomonadota > Alphaproteobacteria > Rhodobacterales > Rhodobacteraceae > Pseudaestuariivita. The sequence goes on from JAHDCH010000061.1 coordinate 7,554, forward strand.
TGGTGGCGCGGATGCTGGCCCCCGGCATTTTGCCGGCCGAAGTGGGCAAGCGCGTGGTGTCCTGTGTGCCGATCTCGCCGGTGGCGGATCTGGCACCGCTGCGCAACACGTCGATGAACGACACGCTGCGGGTTGATGCTGCCGAGGCGCAGGCGGAAAGCCCGGTGCACATGGACCAAAGGCTGGATGCGCGGGTCACTGTCTGGGTGGGCGCGGACGAGCGTCCTGCCTTTCTGGATCAGGCGCGCTGGCTGGCCGAGGCCTGGGGATGCGGGCAGGTGATCGCGCCGGACCGGCACCATTTCGACGTGATCGACGCGCTCGAAGATCCGCAAAGCGATCTGACGAAGGCAATAATCGGAAACGAGGGTTAGAAGCGTCTTGCATTCGTATGCAAAAGTGAGATGCTGCCGGTGCAACGCATGAAAGGGAGACCCGGGATGGACGGCGCCGAGCCGCAGGCTTTTCAGGCTGAAAAACAGCTGGTGCGCGACTATTACGCCGCGCTGGACGCCGGGCAGGATGTGGCCCGGTACTGCGACGCCGCATTGGTGTTTCGGGCCTTCCACCCGGTCGGGCTTCGGACGGGGACAGAGGCCGCCCAAGAGGCTTTCTGGGCCCCGCTGCGTGGGGCCATCGGGCCGATCCAGCGGCGGATGGATGTGTTCATGGCGGGGCGCAACCAGATGGACGGGTTCAGCTCGGTCTGGGTGGTGTCGATGGGGCATCTGATGGGGCTGTTTGATGCACCCCTGTTCGGGATCGCGCCCACGGGCAAGCTGGTGATGCTGCGCTATGCGGCGTTTCACAAGGTTGAGGACGGGCGCATCACCGAAGAGGCGATGTATTTCGACCTGCCGCACCTGATGGTGCAGGCCGGGTATCGCCCGTTTGGCCCGCAAACGGCGGCCGAGCTGGTACAGCCCGGCCCGATGACCCACGATGGTCTGATGTTTGGCCCCCAGCCGCCCCGGACGGGCGAAGAGACGCTGGCAGCGATCAACGCGATGATCGCGGATCTGGGCACCTGGCAATCCGGTCTGCCGCTGGAAGACGAGCTGCGCCGCACATGGGCCGAAGACATGCTGTGGTGGGGCCCGACCGGCATTGGCGCCACCTATACGATCCCGCGTTATGCGGCGCAGCATTCAGGACCCTTCCGCGCCGCCTTTGCCGACCGGTCGGGCACCGGCCATATCTGCCGAATGGCCGAGGGACATTTCGGAGCCTTCTTTGGCTGGCCCAACTTCACCGCCCGGCATCTGGGCGGGTTCATGGGCATGCCGGCCAGCGACACCAAGGTCGAATTCCGGGTGATCGACGTCTACCGCGCGGGCGGAGGCAAGCTGCACGAGAACTGGATCTATATCGACTTGCTGCATGTCTGGAGCCAGCTGGGCGTGGATATCCTCGAGCGGACCACGCGGATCGGGCGCGTCTAGCCTTTTTTGCCCGGCTTGCCTTTACCTTTGCCTTTTGCAGCGGCCGCCGCCGCGGCGCGGGCGCGGTTCTTTTTGCTGTTCGGTTTGCCCTTGGGCGGTGGGGGCCCTTTGGGCTTGCCGTCCGGGCGGGCGCTGCGCGGCTTGCGCACCGGGGCGTCACCGCCCGACGGTGCATCCGAGGCGCGCGGCCCTTTTCGCACGGGTTTGTCCGACTTGGGAAAAGGGGGTTTGCCGGCTTGGGGTTTGGGGCGGCTTGGCGCATCGGCCTTTGGCTTGTCCCATTTCGGCTTGTCCGGCTTTGGTCCCTTTGCCTTTGGCCTGTCCGTGCTTGGCCTGTCTGCCTTTGGTCCGGCTGGGCGAGGCGTGTCAAAGCGTGATGTGTCCTGGCGAGGGCGGTTGGGCTTGGGCCGGTCAGGTGCCGAGCCGCCGGGTCCCGGGCCACGGGCACCGCCCGGTTTAGAGCCGCGGTGCGGTTTGGGCCTGTGGGCGGGACCGCCGGTGCGTTCGGGCCTCTCAAGCACTGGCGGTTCGGCCAGTTGGGTCAGTGATGCTCCGTCTTCGACCTGCATGCTCTCGCCAATTGCGGCAAGGAAACCCGCCACGCTGTCGTCGCGGATCTGGACGTAAGACACGTCCTTTTGCACGCGGATGGCGCCGATGTCGTCCTTGGTCAGGTCGCCCACCTTGCACAGCATCGGCAGGATGCGGCGCGGCTCGGCACCCGCGTCGCGCCCGCCCGAGATGGCGAACCACTGGCTGGGGCCGAACTCGCGGCGCGGTTTGGGCTCTGGGCGCGCGTCAGGATCGCTCAGCTCTTCGGGGGCCGAGCGCTGGGCGCGGCGCAGGCGCAGGTAGGCGGCGGCCAGCTGCTGCGCGCTGAACGTGGTGGTCAGCGTCTCGACCGTCGCTGCTTCGCCTTCGGCCACCGGATCGGTCCAGGCGGGATCGGCCAGCATCCGCTCTTCGTCGCGGGCGTTGACTTCGTCGGCTGACGGGGGCGGGGCCCAGTCGGCCTTGACCTTGGCGCCGCCGAGGATGCGCTGCGCCTTCTTGCGGGCCTTGGGCGGGACAATCAGCGCGCTGACGCCCTTGCGCCCGGCGCGGCCCGTGCGGCCGGAACGGTGCAGCAGCGTTTCGCCGTTTGACGGCAGCTCGGCGTGGATCACCAGATCAAGGCCGGGCAGGTCGATCCCTCGTGCGGCCACATCCGTCGCCACGCAGACTTGCGCGCGCCCGTCGCGCATGGCCTGCAGGGCGTGGGTGCGTTCGGCCTGCGACAGCTCGCCCGAGAGCGCCACAACCGGAAAGCCCCGGTTCGACAGCCGCGTGGTCAGCCGGTTCACCATCGCGCGGGTGTTGGCAAAGACGATGGCGTTGGGCGCTTCGAAATAGCGCAGCGTGTTGATGATCGCGTTGTCGACGTCACGCTCGGCCACGGGCATGGCGCGGTAGTCGATGTCGGCGTGCTGCGCGGTGGCCGATTTGGCGACGATGCGGGCGGCGTCCTTCTGGAAACTTTCGGCAAGCCGGGCGATGGCCTTGGGCACCGTGGCCGAAAACATCAGTGTCTGGCGCGCCTCGGGGGCTTCGCCCAGGATGAATTCGAGGTCTTCGCGAAAGCCCAGGTCGAGCATCTCGTCGGCTTCGTCCAGCACGATGGCGCGCACCGCGCCCAGGTCGATCGAGCCGCGCATGATGTGATCGCGCAGGCGGCCGGGCGTCGCGGCCACGATATGCGCACCGCGGGCCAGCGCGCGGCGTTCGTCGCGCATGTCCATACCGCCCACACATGATGCCAGCACTGCGCCGGCCTGCGCATACAGCCAGCCCAGCTCGCGCTTGACCTGCAGTGCCAGTTCGCGCGTGGGGGCGATGATCAGGGCCAGCGGAGCCTCGGCCCGGTCAAAGCTTTCGGCTTCGGCCAGAAGGGTGGGCGCGATGGCGAGGCCAAAGCCCAGCGTCTTGCCCGAACCGGTCTGGGCCGACACAAGCATGTCGCGTCCGTCCAGAGCGGGGTCCAGCACGGCCTCCTGCACGGGGGTGAGCGTGGTGTAACCGCGCGCATCAAGCGCGTCTTGCAAAGCTTGTTTCAAAGCGGGGGCCTTTGTCCGGACGGGGCGGCACCGGGAAAGGCGCGCCCAAGCCCGGGCGCCTAGACCATCTGGGCGGCTTTGTATAGGCGGCGCAAGTTATTCCGTTTCAACCGGGGTGCGGTCGTTTTTGCGCAGGCGGGCCACCAGATCTTTTTGGCGCGACCCTTTCGGCATCGGGCGCGCGGGCAGGCCGGGATCGCTGGACAGGTCAGGGAACAGCGTCAGCACTTCGTCCAGCGCGGCGCGAGGCAAAGCCTTGCGGGCCTGTTCGCCCAGGTACAGCGTTTCGGCCGGAGTGCCGTCGGCCCAGACCAGCTCGTGCCGGTCGCACATAAAGTGGCAGTAGGTGACAAAACCCATGTCGGTCACATGATCGATTCCGGGCAGGCCCGTCAGATGGGTGGCCGCGATCAGAACCTCGGCGCTGTCGAACATCCGTTTCGACACGCGGCTGCGCAGCAGAACCCGGTGCTGACGCGACACGATCAGGTCCCGCGCCGGAATGGCCGCACCCAGCGCGCCGGCGCGGATGCGCACGGGCGCAAGATTGCCGATGGCCGGCACAGTGCGGATGCCCACCCAGCGCACCGTCTGCGCGCCGTTGTCCAAGGTCATCACCCGGTCGCCGGGACGCAGTTGCGCCACATCCACCAAACCTTGCGGTGTGGCGATCCGGGTGCCTGCGGCAAAGCAGACAGCGGCGTTGAACGTCTCGCGCGTGCCGGTCATGCCGGAATATGTGTCACCTACCAGCGAATCGAGCGTCAGGGACCGGATCGCCCCCGCCTCGAGAGCGACCTGATCGGCATTGGCCGAAAATTCGGGCGCAAGGTACGTGTTGCCGGCGGTATCCTGGAACACCACAGCTGTGATCGTTGCCGTGGTGCCATCGGTGTAGGTGATCGTCGCGTTGTAGACTGACGTGCCGTCGAACGTCTGGTCCGGCCCGCCATCCAGGCTGAACGTCTCGCTCGCGGCGGTGTTGTCCATGTCGTAGGCGGTGGTGGTCCCGCCGCCAAAGCCCGTCGAGCCGGGCGACAGGCTTTGCACCTGTTCCCAGAGGGGATTTTCGAGATCACCAAACGTGAGGCCCACCAGGGCCGCCGCGTTTTCCG
>JAHDCH010000062.1:0-6375 GCA_020629995.1 Pseudaestuariivita sp.
TCTTACAAAATTCAGGGCGTCTGGTCGCTCACAACGCATTCATACCCCCTCCTTGTTGCCGCGGCGCATGACGCGGCGGCCCTGTCCTGTTGAATATGTGCGGCGATCAGCCTGCGGTGATCGCGGCGACGTCCTCGGGGGTGCCGACCTGCTTGCAGGTGATCGACTTGTCGATCCTGCGCACCATGCCCGACAGCGCCTTGCCTGCGCCGATCTCCCAGATTTCGGTCACGCCCTGCGCCGCCATCCACGCCACGCTTTCGCGCCAGCGGACCGAGCCTGTCACCTGGTCCACCAGCAGCGAGCGGATCGTCGCGGTGTTGCTGACCGCCTCGGCCACCACGTTGCACACGACCGGCACCGCGGGGCGCTCCATGTCCACATCGCCCAGCGCGCGCGCCATGACACCGGCGGCGGGCTCCATCAGCGCGCAATGGAACGGGGCCGACACCGGCAGCAGCATCGCGCGCTTGGCGCCGCGCGCCTTGGCCAGCTCGACCGCGCGTTCAACAGCCGCCTTGTGGCCCGACACCACCACCTGCGAAGGATCGTTGTCATTGGCGGCCTGGCACACTTCGCCCTCTGCCGCCTCTTGCGCGACCTCGGAGGCCGCCGCGAAATCCAGCCCCAGCAGCGCCGCCATCGCGCCGACGCCCACGGGCACGGCCTCTTGCATGGCCTTGCCGCGCGTGCGCAGCAGGCGGGCCGCATCCGCAACAGACAAGGTGCCCGCCGCCGCAAGCGCCGAATATTCGCCCAGCGAATGACCTGCGACATAGGCCGCATCGGTCACGGCCACGCCTTCGGCCTCCAGCGCACGCAGTGCGGCCATCGAGGTGGCCATCAGGGCAGGCTGGGCATTCTGGGTCAGGGTCAGCTCTTCGATGGTGCCGTCCCAGATCAGGGCCGACAGCTTTTCGCCCAGGGCCTCGTCGACCTCGTCAAAGACGGCGCGCGCTGCGGGATATGCCTCGGCCAGGGCGCGGCCCATGCCGATGGTCTGGGCGCCCTGCCCCGGAAATACAAATGCTTTCACTGCCCCGATGTCCTTCTTGTTCCCAGTGGCGATTGCGATCCCGTTTAGCGCAGGGCCGCGCGTGCGCACAAGGGTTGCGCAGGCGCGCTGCATTGCATCGTCCGCGCGCACCGCTACCTTGGCCAGACCAGACGCAGTCCACATCGGAGCCCGCCTCATGGCCCTCGGCAACACCGCAACACGCTATGGCAGCGTGACCAAGACCTTTCACTGGCTGACCGCCCTTTTGATTTTCACCGTCATCCCGCTGGGCGTGGTGGCCTACAACCTGCCCTATGACACGTCCGAGCAGCTGGCGCTGAAGGCGCAGCTGTTCTCGCTGCACAAGACGGTGGGCCTTGCGATTTTCGCCACCGCTCTGGCGCGGATCCTGTGGGCGATCAGCCAGCCCAAGCCGGGCCTGCTGAACGCCGAAAAACGCGCCGAGAGCTTTCTGGCGCAGCTGGTGCACTGGCTGCTGTACGGCAGCCTTGTGCTGGTGCCGCTGACGGGGTGGATCCACCACGCGGCGACGACCGGCTTTGCGCCGATCTGGTGGCCCTTTGGGCAGGGCCTGCCGTTTGTGCCCAAGGATGACGGCGTCGCCGGGACCTTTGCCGCGCTGCACAAGATTTTCGAACGGGTGATGGTGGCCTCGCTGCTGCTGCATATCATCGGCGCGCTGAAGCACCATTTTGTCGACCGGGACGCCACGCTGCTGCGGATGCTGCCCGGCCGGACCGAAGCCGCGGGCGGAGCGCATCGCACGGCCGTGCCGCTGGCCGCCGCGATTGGGGTCTGGGCCGCTGCGCTGGTGCTCGGCGGGGCGCTGGGCCTGTTTGCGCCCAAGGAAACCGGAGCGCAGGCCGCACAGCTGGACGCGGTCGCGTCGGATTGGGTGGTTGAGGACGGCGAGATCGCCCTGACAGTTACCCAGTTTGGGTCGCCCGTCACTGGCCGGTTCGAGGACTGGACCGCCGCCATCACCTTTGCCGAACCTGATGCGCCCGGCCCCGCCGGCACGGTCGAGACGCAGATCGCCATCGGCTCGCTCACGCTGGGGTCGGTCACCGGTCAGGCGATGGGCCCGGATTTCTTTGATGCCCAGACGCACCCCACCGCGAGTTATGCGGGGGACCTGATCAAGACCGAAACCGGGTACGAGGCGCAGGGCACGCTGACGGTCAAGGGCACGCAGGTGCCTGTCACCTTTCCCTTCACGCTGGATATCGACTCGGACGGGCTGGCGACAATGGCGGGGCAGCTGACGCTGAACAGGCTCGACTTTGGCGTGGGCGCAAACATGCCCGACGAAAGCTCGCTGCTGTTTGCCGTGGATGTGGCGCTGTCGCTGACCGCGCGGCGCGCCGCCACAGAGTAGCGGCCACAAAAAAGGGCGCGCCGGGACCGGCGCGCCCTTGATCCGGGATGACGGGGCTTATTCGGCCTTGAACGCCTCGAGCGAGATCTGCACCTGCAGTTCGTCGCTGACGAAAGGGGCAAAGTTGCCCAGTCCAAAGTCGGAGCGCAGGATCGTGGCGGTGGCGTCAAACCCGGCCCAGGGTTTGTTCTCCATCGGGTGGTTGCCGACCTGGTTCAGCGTTGCGTCCAGCACGACCGATTTGGTCGTGTCGTTCATCGTCAGATCGCCGGTGATCTTGGCGGTGGTCTCGCCGGTGACTTCGATCGCGGTCGAGGTGAAGGTGATCATGTCGCCTTCGGCGGCGGCAAAGAAATCGGCGCCCATGAAGTGGTTGAACCGCGCTTCCCAACCGGTGAACAGCGACATCACCGGGATCGACACGTTCACCGACGATGCGGCGGGGTTGTCCTGATCGAACATGATCTGGCCTTCAAAGCCCGAGAACATGTTCCAGGTCGTCGAATAGCCAAGGTGGTTGTAGGCGAACAGCACCTGGCTGTGCGACGCGTCCAGCGTATAGGCTTCGGGCGCGGCAAAGGCGGCGGGCGCGGCCAGCGCAGCGGCGGTCGCCAGCGCGGCGGTGGTGCGGGTCAAGCGGGTCATCGGGACATCTCCGGTCTCTGGGGATTGGTATGCCGGCCAGAGTTAGCGCAGATGCCCCGCAGCGCAATTGATGGAAAAGGCACAGCCCCCCTGCGCCCATTCACATGTTCGTCAGCGGCGGCGCACCGTCAGGCTCAGCGCGCCCGCGATGGTGAAAAAGCAGGTCAGCCCCAGCTTGAGCATCGCCAGCTCGGCCGACCAATCCGCGCCCGGCGCCAGCCACAGGCCCACAGCGCAGGCCATGAACACGACGCCGACAAAGCGGGCCAGGTAATTGACGACGGGCACTTCACGCTGCGCGGGAGCACGGGGGGCGACATATGTTTCGGTGATGGCCATGTTTCTGGTCCTGTTCTGCTCGATCTTGATTGTTCTCAAATTCGCAACAAAACTGGCCAAAACGCGGGCGCGTTCACGGCTTATCAGGGGTTGTTTGACGGCTTTGTCCGGGCTGAAATGGGGCAGCGCTGTGGCACCCGGCGGGGTGCGTTTGGCTTGCAAAACGGGGCGGTCACGCCTATTTAACCTGAGCACATTACCCCCGCAGACCACCACAAGGAGACCTGCGATGCGCGATGGCAAAACCGGCCTGACCGACAAAACGATCTGATCTGCGGCCCGCGCGGCGATGGAGCCTGGCAACGCGATTTTCATCGGCGCCGTGCTGGCCACGCTGGGCTGGATCTATAACGGGCGTCTTCAGGTGCAATCCGCCCGCCGCAAACACACCTACGAGCTGATCCTCGAACAGCATCGGGACGAAACCTATGCGGCGCGGCTGGCTGCTGTGCGTCAGCTGATCTCGAACCGGACGCTGCAGAACATCCCGTCCGATCAGCCGCCACCCGACCACCCCGAGCTGGACGCCCTGCTGAATTACTATGAATTCCTCGCCGCGGCGATCTGGTGCGGCGATGTGGACGAACGGCTGATGCGGCGCTGCCATAAATCGCGCATCGTGACCCTGTACGAAGAATCGCTGCCCTACATTCTGGCCAACCGCGACGACGATGCGCAGGAAACCATGTGGCAGAACCTTGAAACGCTGGCGCAGCGCTGGCGCGGCGACGTCAAACCCCTGCCCTTTCAGCGCCTGATCGAACGGATCGCGATGCGCCCGTTCAATCCCGGCAGCTAACGCTTGCGCTTTGGCGCAGAACCTCTAAAAGGCCCTATCCCTTCGCAAGAGTTCACCCGCGCGGTCTCTCGTGGATGGGGGGCGAACGGGATCTTGAGCCTCCATCCTTTGAAACGCGCCTTGATACAAATGGAAACGGAGCGATCATGCCGCTTTACGAGCATGTCTTTATCGCGCGTCAGGACCTGTCCAACGCGCAAGCTGAAGGCCTTATCGAACATTTCGGCGCCGTCCTCGGCGACAACGGGGGCAAACTCGTGGATCACGAGTACTGGGGCGTCAAGACGATGGCCTACAAGATCAACAAGAACCGCAAGGGCCACTATGCCTACCTGCGCACCGACGCACCGTCGACTGCCGTGCAGGAAATGGAACGCCTGATGCGCCTGCATGACGACGTGATGCGCGTCCTGACCATCAAGGTCGACGAGCATGCCGAGCTGCCCTCGGTCCAGATGCAGAAACGTGACGAACGCGACGGCCGTCGCGAGCGCCGCTAAGAAGGAGCACGAAAAATGGCTGCAAAACCGTTCTTCCGCCGCCGCAAGGTCTGCCCCTTCTCGGGCGACAATGCACCCAAGATCGACTACAAGGACACGCGCCTGCTGCAACGCTACATCTCTGAGCGTGGCAAGATCGTGCCGTCCCGTATCACCGCCGTTTCGGCCAAAAAGCAGCGTGAGCTGGCCCGTGCGATCAAACGCGCGCGCTTCCTGGCCCTGCTGCCCTATGCCGTGAAGTAAGGAGACAGGCACATGCAAGTTATCCTTCTGGAACGCGTGGCCAAACTGGGCCAGATGGGCGACGTCGTTGACGTCAAGCCCGGCTATGCACGCAACTTCCTTCTGCCGCAGAAAAAGGCCCTGACCGCCAGCCAGGCGAACATTGCCGATTTCGAAGCGCAGAAAGCGCAGCTTGAGGCACGCAACCTCGAGACCAAGAAAGAAGCCGAAGACATGGCCGAACGTCTGGGTGGCCAGCAGTTCGTCGTGATCCGTCAGGCGTCTGACGGCGGCAACCTCTACGGCTCGGTCACCACCCGTGACGCGGCCGATGTGGCGACCGAAGCGGGCTTCTCGATCGACCGCAAGCAAGCTGTGATCGAAAACCCGATCAAGGAGCTGGGCCTGCACGACGTGCTGATCACCCTGCACCCCGAGGTCGAGTGCACGATCACCCTGAACGTCGCCCGTTCGCCCGAAGAGGCCGAACTGCAGGCGTCGGGCAAGTCGATCCAGGAACTGGCCGCCGAGGAAGAGGCGCAAGCCGAATTCGAGATCGCCGAACTGTTCGACGACATCGGCTCGGCTGCCGAAGACGATGGCGACCTGGCCGACGCGGTCGAAGAGCAGGCCGAAGAGACTGCCTCGGACGACGAAGACTAAGCGTCTTTGCACAGACAATTAGGAAAAGGCCGCGCCCCGGATATGGGACGCGGCCTTTTTCTTGGGTCTGCGGTCTGCCGGCGCGCGCGCCGTTCAGTGGTCAGAAGATAAAGTCATCCGATCCAAAGGTCTGACCTTCGGCGTCCATGGCGGCGTCCAGCTCGACGCTCAGCAAGGTCAGGCTGCCCGCATCCGCGCCCCCTGCCCCGGTAAAGTCGAGCACGGTGTCCATCTTGCCGTCGCCATTGACATCCTCGAGGCGCACATCGGCCAGGGTGATGCCCTCGGCCTCGAGCTGCAGCGCGTCCCAGTTGTCCTTGAAGTCGGTGATCGTGGTGTCGCCGATGCTGCCATCGTCGCTGTCCCAGCGGAACACAAAGGTATCCGCGCCGCTGCCGCCGGTCATCCAGTCGTTCCCGGCATCCGCACCGGCTTCGACGACCAGAGTATCACGGCCGCTGCCGCCGCCCAGAGTGTCATTGCCGGTGCCGCCGACCAGCAGGTCGTTGCCACGCCCGGCCAGCAGAACATCGTTGCCTTCGCCGCCGTGCATCACGTCGCTGCCGCGTCCGCCGGACAGCTCATCATGGCCCGCATCGCCCAGAAGGGTGTCGGCCCCGGTGCCGCCGCGCAGCGTGTCGGCGCCATCGCCACCGCTGAGGATGTCCGCATTGGCGCCCGATTGCAGGTAATCATCGCCGCCCATGCCGCACAGCACATCCGCGCCGCGCCCGCCGTCCAGCCGGTCGTCTCCCCAACCGCCGTTCAGCGTGTCGTCGCCGTTGTTGCCATAGAGGCTGTCATTGTCGCT
>JAHDCH010000062.1:6475-12090 GCA_020629995.1 Pseudaestuariivita sp.
CGTGTCGTCGCCATGTTCGCCGCGCATCGAATCGTCGCCGTCGCCGCCATGGACCAGATCGGCTCCGCCGCCGCCCAGCACGGTGTCCGCGCCTTCGTTGCCAAACAGAGAATCCGCGCCGCGACCGCCTTTGAGGAAATCGTCGCCTTCGTTGCCGATCAGCGTGTCGGCACCGTTGCCACCGTTCAGGTAATCGTTGCCCAGACCGCCCTTGAGCGTGTCCTGACCGGCATGGCCGATGATCGTGTCATCGCCGTCGCCGCCAAACAGCCAGTCGTCGCCTTCGCGGCCCAGCAGAGTGTCATCGCCCCGGCCGCCGGCAAGCCGGTCGTCATTTGGTGTGCCCTGCAGCAGCAAGTCCTGCGTTGTCGTGCCGGACGCATGATAGACACTGCCATTGCCGTTCACCGGCTCGGCGCCAATCCAGTCCAGATCGGGTTCGGGGCAGACGCAGTCTTCCCAGTCCGTGCTGCCGGTCGCGACAGGCTCCGGTTCGGGTTCGGGTTCCGGCTCAGGCTCAGGCTCGGGTTCCGGCTCGGGCTCGGGCTCTGGTTCCGGCTCAGGCTGCGGTTCGGGCTCAGGCTCAGGCTCTGGTTGAGGTTCCGGCTCGGGCTGAGGTTCCGGCTCGGGCTGAGGTTCGGGCTCGGGCTGAGGTTCCGGTTCGGGTTCGGGCTGCGAGAAATCGGGAGCATGCAAAACGCGGTAATTGTCGCTGCGGCCCAGACGTTCAAACTCATACCCCGCGGCGACCAGGATGTCGTAGTCCTCCTGGGTCGCAATATGCGCCGTATCGCCATTGCCACGGTAGTCCGGGATCGGGTTCCCATACTCGTCATAAGTCATTCGCACGCCCTCGCAGAAAAAGACGGAAAACCGCGCAACATGCGGCCTTCTGCGAAAGCATGGTTAATGATTGATTCGGGTGTCAGTAGGGCACCGCCGTGACACAGTGTGACGGCGGTGCCCCATTTTCGTCAATTCGGGATCAGGTTTGGCACGATGGTCACGATCGCCGGGAACCACCACAGGATCCCCAGACCCACCACCTGGATCAGCACGAACGGTACGATACCGCGATAGATGTGCCCGGTGGTGACCTCTTTGGGGGCCACGCCGCGCAGGTAGAACAGCGCAAAGCCGAAGGGCGGCGTCAGGAACGAGGTCTGCAGGTTGATGGCGATCATGATCGTCACCCACTTGGGGTCAAAGTACGACCCATAGATCACCGGCCCCACAATGGGCACCACGATGTAGATGATCTCGAGGAAGTCGAGCACAAACCCCAGCACGAACAGCACGATCATCACGATCAGGAACACCGTGTTGATGTCGTCAAAGCTGCGCAGGAATTGCTGGATGTAATGCTCGCCCCCGAACGAGATGACCACCAGGTTCAGGATCTGCGACCCGATCAGGATGGTGAACACCATCGACGTCACCTTGGCCGTCTCGCGCACCACCGGCGTCAGAACGCCGTTGGCATAAAGGATCCAGCACGAGAACAGCAGGCCGAAGAAGGCATAGAGGAACGCCGCATAAGCCACCAGGAACGCGACCCAGTTCTCGAACGCGACGTTGTCCTGATTGACCCGCAGGTCAAAGTTCACGCCCACAAGGATGCAGACGATCACCGCCAGCGTCGACAGGATGATCACCTTGGGCGACCGGTCCAGATCGCTCAGCTTGCGGTAGGCCGCCAGCATGATGGCACCGGCCGCGCCCAGCGCCGCGGCGGGCGTCGGGTTGGTGATGCCGCCCAGGATCGATCCCAGCACAGCCACGATCAGAACCAGCGGCGGGAAGACCACGCGGATCAGCTCGTTTTTGGCGCAGCGGCCCATGGCGATGCCCGTCGCCCACAGCGCCATCGCAAAGGGAATGGCCATCAGGATGACATAGGCCCCTGGCGACGTGGTCGGACCGACCAGAACGATGTCCACAAGGACCGCCAGCGCCAGCCCCAGCCCCCCGATCATCAGGGGACGCGCATCCGCCGACGGCGCAACGCCGCGACCAAAGGCAAGGACCAGCCCAAGCAGCACGATTATCGTCGCGGTGCCTGTTCCGATCGGCGCGGCATCGGCAATCATCTGCGCGCGCACTTCGGCCTGTTGTTCCTCGCTCAGCGCCTCGGCCTGGGCCACGCCGCCCGCGGCGTCGATCTCGGCCTGTTCGGCGACGGCCGCATCCCATTTCTCTTGCCCGTGCAGTTCGATCATCGACGCCTGGCATTGCTCGGACACATTGGTCCGCAGGCTGGCCGTCTGGCCAGCATCCGAAAAGGACGACACCACGATGGCCTGCGAGCCAACCATGTTCAGCTGGCCCAGCGCGACGGTGCCCACGATCAGCAGCGCCGGAACGCCCAAGAGCCAGGTGAAGCCTTCGCTGCGGGTGATGACTTCGCTGTTGGTGCTTTCCATCGCAACGGCGGGCGCCTTGGACGGGTTCAGCAGAGCATAGCCGAAGGCATAAACCGCATAGAGCACCGCCAGCATGATCCCCGGCAGCAGCGCCGCCTGGAACAGCGTGCCAACGGACACAACCGCAGGCTCGCCCAGGAAGGTCAGCGCATCCGAACAGCCCGCCGATTGCGCGCGCTCTTCCTGCGCGGCCGAATAAAGGTCACCGGCCAGCGTGCCCAGAAGCACGATCACGATGGACGGCGGGATGATCTGGCCCAGCGTGCCCGACGCGGCGATCACGCCGGTCGCGATCTCGGGCGAGTAATTGTTGCGCAGCATGGTGGGCAGGGCCAGCAGGCCCATGGTCACCACGGTTGCGCCCACGATGCCCGTGGAGGCGGCAAGGAACGCGCCCACAACCACGATCGACACGGCCAGACCGCCGGGCAGCGGGCCAAAGACGCGCGCCATGGTGGTCAGAAGGTCGTTGGCGATCTTGGACCGCTCGAGCGTGATGCCCATCAGGACGAACATCAGCACCGCCAGCAGTGTTTCAATCGACTGGCCCGCCAGCACCCGTTCGTTGATCCGGTTCACGATGAACGACACGTTGCGGTCCAGCGCATATTCCCACCCTTGCGGGAAGACAGGCTCGCCTATCTTGTCCAGATCGGGGTATTTGAAGGTTGATATGTCCTCGGGCCTGACCCCGGAGGCGATCAATTCCTTGAACCCCGCGCTGGAGGTGTCAATCGCCTGGTGGATCAGCAGGCCCGCACTGTCGAGGCCCGCGATGATCCCGAACGAGATCACCCCCGCCCCGCCGATGGCAAACGCCACCGGAAAGCCCGAAAGAATGCCGCCGAAGAGGCACAGAAATACGATGATGAGGCCGATCTCGACGCCGTCTAGTCCCAGAAACATTGTCTCACCCTGCCTTTAGTGTGTGCCTTCGAAGGCTTCTTCGCCTTCACCCAGACTGTCTTTGTCGAGATATTTGCCCTCGCTCTCTTCGCCTTCCACAAACTCGAGATACGAGCGGTAGAAGAAGGCGATGGCGTGCAGGAAAACGAGGCCCGCAAACAGCACGAGGAGGATCTTGAAGAGGAAGTAGGCGTTGAACCCGTTGGGGCTGAAGCCGATGGTTTCGACGTTCCAGCGCAAGGCGCGTGCCTTGGTCAGCAAACGGTCGAGCCCGTCCGACGCCGAGGGTTTCGGCACGATCAGGTGGCGCCACAGGAAGAACCAGCCATACATCCACACCAGCACGGCCGCCGGCATCATGAAAAAGATCGACCCGAACATGTCGATCGCCCGCTTGGTGCGGTGCGACACGGCCGAGTACACAAGGTCGACGCGCACGTGGCTGCCCTGCACAAAGGCGTAGGTACAGCACAGGCAGACGATGATCGCGTTGTACAGCTTCAGCTCTTCGGCCCACCAGCTGACGTCAAAGGTCATCGCCTTGCCCAGCCCGATCGAGATTTCGGCCACCGCAAAAATCCGCTGCAGGATGACGATCAGCACCTGTTGCAGGACCATCAAAAGGCCTGCCCATACGAAAAAGCGCCCAACCCCGTTGGCGACCGCTTCGAGGCCGACAGTCACCTTCCACAGGAAATTGCGATAGACCATGCCGATCGCGGTGACCGACAGGAACGCCGTGAAACAGACAAAGAAGAATTCGACAGACCCGCCGTAGTACACAAGGCGCTGCACCGATTGCTTGTCTTCGGTGGTGTTGCCCCAGGTGACCCAGTCAAGCCACAGCGAGGGATGGGTGATGGCATAGCCGAAATTGTAAAAGGCCAGCCCGATGTTCGAAATGAACCACCAGATCGCATCCATGATGTCGCCTCCCCCCAAGGCACAGGCCGGGGCGCGTCCTGCGCCCGCATCTGTCGTCGGGGCGCATGGTGCGCCCGCATTTTGTGTTGTGTCGTAAAATCAGATGACCGGGCGCCGATGCGGCGCCCGGTCGTATGTGGTGGCGTAGCTTAGCCGCGCACGCGCGAACGCTGGGTGCGGTACGCGCTTTCCGAGTTGGTGATCCAGCCCGAGCTGTCGTCCATCGACGCAAAGTAGCTGTCGTTGATCTTCTTGAACAGCTCGTCGCCCATGAACTCGGCGTAGACGCCTTTCGACGCTTCGTACATCGCATCCCAGACGCTGTCGGGGAATTCCAGCACCTTGACGCCGCCGGCCTGCAGACGCTGCAGCGCCGCACCGTTGTTGTTCATGTACTGGGCCAGGTTCCAGACGTTGGCGTCTGCCGCAGCGATCTCCATGATCTTCTGCTGAGCCGGGGTCAGTTCGTTGAACACATCGAGGTTGATCGCCGCCGAGAGGCCAGCGGCCGGCTCGTGCATGCCCGAGGTGTAGTAGAACTTGGTGATTTCCTGGAAACCAGCCTTTTCGTCCGCCCAGGGGCCGATCCACTCGGTGCCGTCGATCGCACCCGAGGCCAGGGCCTGGTACACTTCGGCGCCCGGAAGGTTCTGAACCGACGCGCCCATGGCGCCCAGCACGCGGCCGCCGAGGCCGGGCATACGGAACTTGAGGCCGTTGAAGTCTTCGGGGCCTGCGATTTCCTTGCGGAACCAGCCACCGGCCTGCGTGCCGGTGTTACCTGCGAGGAACGACTTGAGGCCAAAGATTTCGCCCAGCTCGTCGTGCATCGCACGGCCTTCGCCGTGGTAGTACCAGTTGTTCAGCTCTTGCGCGGTCATGCCGAAGGGCACGCCCGTGAAGAACGCAAAGCCGGGGTGCTGGTTGATGAAGTAGTAGTCAGCCGCGTGGTAGATGTCGGCCTGACCCGAGGTCACGGCGTCGAACACTTCGAACGCGCCGACAAGCTCGCCAGCTGCCTTGACTTCGATTTCAACGGTGCCGTCTGCCATCGCGTTGACGTTGTCGGCAAACTTTTGTGCCGCGTCGAACACGCCCGCAAGGCCGCGGCCCCACGAGGTGACCATGGTCAGCTTGCGGTGGCCCGCAGCATAAGCCGGTGCGGCCAGCGTGGCAGCAGCTGCCGCGCCGCCACCCAGAGCCGAATTTTTCAGAAATGAACGACGATCCATGAGTATCCTCCCGATTTTTCGCGCTGCACCACGCCTGTGCAAACAAAGGGCACAAACGCGGCGCGGATCGTTTCAGTGCGCGCAGATTAGGCGATGTGTGAAAAATCAAAATACCCACGACTACGTAGAA
>JAHDCH010000063.1 GCA_020629995.1 Pseudaestuariivita sp.
GCATGTCGTACTGGCCATCGCTGATCGCCAGATCCATCAGCGTGATGTTCTTGAGAGCATCGCGCACCATGGGTTCGGCGTAGCGCACCGAATAACCGGCGGCGATGGACAGGATAAAGGTGAGGAGCATCGTTTCTTCCTCTCGTTGCTCGTAACAGACAGGGCGCATCCTGCCTTGTTTGCAATGCAGCGGCACGGGGAGTTTCACCGCCGCGCCGTCACACGTGAACCGGTCCTAGCGGATCGGATTGTGGACGGTCACCAGCTTGGTCCCGTCTGGAAAGGTTGCCTCGACCTGAACGTCATGGATCATCTCGGGCACGCCCGCCATGCATTGATCGGCAGTGATGACATGGGCGCCGGCCTCCATCAGATCGGCCACGCTGCGCCCGTCACGCGCGCCTTCGACCACCGCATCGGTGATCAGCGCAATCGCTTCGGGGTGGTTCAGCTTGACCCCGCGCGCAAGGCGGCGGCGCGCGACTTCGGCCGCCATCGAGACAAGCAGCTTGTCCTTTTCCCGGGGTGTCAATTGCATGGGCGGCTCAAGCTCCGGTTGGGGTCGTCTACAATGACCAGACACGCGGCAAAGCCACGCCCACCTGGGCAAGGGCCGGCAGCAGGGATTTGCGCAATTCAAACGAATCCGGCGCGATCACCCGCGCAAAGCACACCCCCGGCCGGATCAGGCTAACCCCGCCCGCTCCGACGAGCAACTGCCGCAGAGGCTCCAGATGCCTTTCAGCCTGCGGAGTGATTACAATCAAGGCAGCCAGCGCACCGGCGCCCCCGCCCGTCGCAGGATGCGCCATGATCGCGGCGGCATCGCCGGTCATGGCGATCCTGTCGGCAAACACCATCTCGCCCGCCCGCATGACGGTGATCCGGTCGCGCAGCCGCAGGTCCTGCACCCGCTCGCCCATGGCCGTGCGCCCAAGAACCAAAGGTTCGACAATGACCAGGGTGCCATCGGGCGCGACCTCGGCGCCAAGCCGGCGATCCACGGCGGCGCCGTCAAACACGATGGTTTCCTGCGGCACCCAGTCCAGCCGCGCGCCCGCGCCCACGGTCAGCCGGGTTTCGATCCTGCCGGTCTCGCCGGGCTGCGCGCGATACAGACGTTCGGCGGCCTGGGTAGTGACCGTCAGCCGCGTGTCTGCCGCCGCTTCGGCAGTGACGGTGAACCTGTCCCCGCCGGTGACCCCGCCCGATGTGTTGAGCGCAACAGCCGTCAGACCGCCGCCACGCGGAAAAAGCGCGCGCAGCGCGCCCTGCTGTCGCAGGCGCGCAAGCGCCGTGCCCCCGCCCGGGGCAGGTTTGGTCGCAATCTCCAGCGCGCCGCGGGCGCGCGGTTGCAAAGGCAAGGCAGCATGGTGCATCGCGCGTCAAGCTAGGGCGCGCGGGCGCAGCCCGCAATGCCCCCGCGATCAGCCGCGCGGCAGAGCCAGCCCATCTGCCGAAAAAAACGACAGGCGGCTTTCATCAAAGCTCAGTCCAACCGTTTCGCCGGGTTTCAAGGCGCTGTCGCCCGTGACCCGCACCGTCACCTGACCGCACGCGCCGCAATCAACCACGATGAACGTGTCCGCGCCCAGATATTCGGTCACGTCCACGGTGCCGTCCAACTGACCGGTGCCCGCCGCGCCTAGGGTGATGTGCTCGGGCCGGATGCCCAGATGTTCGGCCTTGCCCTGATGGGTCATCTGCCCGCCGCGCCCGCCATTCAGCGCATAGCTGCCGCCATCCGACGTGCAAGGCATGACGTTCATCTTGGGCGAGCCGATGAATTGCGCCACGAACAGGTTCGCAGGGTTCTCATACAACTCGCGCGGGCTGCCGACCTGCGCGATCTTGCCGAACTCCAGCACCACGATGCGGTCAGCCAGCGTCATCGCTTCGACCTGGTCGTGGGTCACATAGATCATCGTGCGGTTCAGGCGCTGGCTCAGCTTGGCGATCTCGTACCGCATCTCGACCCGCAGGGCGGCGTCCAGGTTCGACAATGGTTCGTCAAACAGGAACGCCGTGGGGTCGCGCACGATCGACCGGCCAATGGCCACGCGCTGACGCTGACCGCCCGACAGGTCCTTGGGCCGCCGTTCAAGGTAGTCCGTCAGCTTGAGCACATCTGCCGCCTTTTGCACAGCGGCATCAATCTCGGTCTGTTTGGCCCCAGCCACCTTGAGCGAAAAGCCCATGTTGTCGGCCACAGACATGTGCGGATAGAGCGCATAGGACTGGAACACCATCGTCAGGCCGCGCCGCGACGGCGGCTGATCGGTGACGTCTGTTCCGTCGATGCGCAAAGCACCGCGGCTGATGTCCTCCAGCCCGCCGATCATCCGCAACAGGGTCGACTTGCCGCAGCCCGACGGGCCGACAAAAACGACGAATTCGCCATCCTGGATCTCAAGGTCAACGCCCTTGATGACCTGTGCCTCGCCGTACCACTTTTCGACGGCATCCAATGTGATCGCGCCCATCGCTTTATCCTTTCACGTTGGGAGAGGCCCAGCCCAGCCAGACAGCGGCGGTCCAGGTAAATGTGCCGCCGCCGGCCGGATCGCCGGTGTGCGGGTCGAAATATTCGGCAAAGCCACGGCCTGCGATCGCCTCGCGCGTGTTGACACGGATCGCCTCGCCCTCGGGCTTGCCCATGGCGTCCAGCCCGGTGGCGATCAGGTAGTTCATGATCGCCCAGGACGGGCCACGCCAATAGCGTTTGGGTTCGAACCGGGGGCTTTCGGGGTCATGGCTGGGCACGCCATAGCGCACGGCGCCGTTCACGCGCCGCAGATGTTCGATCATGCCCGGCTGGTCGATGCCCGCACCCCAGCACAGGAACGACGCAGAGGACACGCATCCCGCCCATTCACCGGTCACCACATCGCGCGCGTCATAGCAGCCCAGCCGTTCATTCCACAGCGACGCCGCCCCGGCTTCCAGCGCCGCAATCTCCGCCTCCATGCCCGACACGTCCTGACCCAGCGCCGTGCCCAGCGCCATAAGATCGCGGTGCGCCCGCAGCAGCAGGAATGTCATCGTCGGGTCGGCCACGCGGAAAGGATTGATCTGCTTCAGTTCGGCATCGTCCCAGTTCACCGACACGCCCTGGTTCACCAGCCAGATGTAGCGGTCATAGTCGAACTTGGTCGGGCGCATCGCCGGGTCCACGTGGCTGGTGTCGCGCCGGGTGTATTCACCCACGCCAAAAGGCTCGATCCGCTTGAGAGGGCCGTCCCATTCGGGCGTGTTGTCGCGGCCGGCCTCCCATGGGTGGGTGACGCAGATCGCACCAGCATCGTCGGTGCGCCAGTCCAGGAACCAGCGGTGCCAGGCCCGCATCCGGGGCCACAGCGGTGTCAGCCGCGCGCGGCTTTCCTCTGGTGCCAGCTCAAAGATGCGCCGCGCAAACGTCGCCGCCACAGGTGGCTGCGAGATGCCCGACGACGGGATCGGCCCGATCCCCTGCCACACGTCCGGGCCGGGAAAATACCGCTCGTCCACTTGGTGGAACAGGATATGCGGCACCATCCCGCTGTCCCATTGCCCGGAAAAGAGCGTCTCCATCTCTTCCCATGCGCGGTTCACGTCGTATTGCGCAAACCCGTAGGCCGCAAAGGCGCTGTCCCAGTTCCACTGGTACGGATAGAGCCCGTCCGTCGGCACCGTGTACCCACCCCGGTCGTTCAGCTCGAGAATGCGCCGCGCCTCGGCGTCTAGCGCTTCGTAGTCCACCATATCCCTCATCCTTTGACACTCCCCGCCGTCAGGCCTTTGGTCATGAACCGCTCAAGCCCCAGGAACAGCACCATGATCGGCACCGTCGCAATCACCGCACCTGCCATCAGGTGCTGGCGCGGAATTTCCGACGAATTGAGCGATGCGATCCCCCGCGTCAGCGTGAATTTCGACGGGTCGTCGAGCAGCATGAAGGCCAGCAGAAACTCGTTCCAGGCGATCATGAAGACATACAGCGACACGCTCGCCAGCGCCGGCAGCGACAGGGGCAGCGTAATCTTCCAGATCACCGCGAGCCGCGACAGCCCGTCCATCAGACCGGCCTCTTCCACCTCGGCAGGCAAACCCCGGAAATAGCCCTGCAACATGTACAGCGCCACCGGGATCGTCGTGACCGGATAGATCATCACGATCCCCAGGATCGAATTGCGCAGCCCCGTCAGCGAAAAGGCGATGTAGATCGGCAGTGCCAAAACGATCATCGGCACCATGTAGATCAGCAGGATCGAGCGCGAGAACGCCGCCTGCCCTCTGAATTTCAACCGCGCAACGGCGTAGGCGCCCGGGATCGAAAAGGCGAGCGTGATGAACACGGTCAGCACCGACACCAGGAACGACGTCCACAGATACCCGCCAAACCCGTAGATCCCGAACAGCTCGTTATACGACCGGAACAGATCCGCGCCCTTGCTCAGGTCGATCGAGAAATCCAGCGGGTTCTGCAACAGCGCCTGCTGCGATTTCAGCGAGGTCATGACCATCACGTAAAACGGGATCAGCACAATCGCCGTAAAGAAGATATAGCCAAAGCCCGTCAGGAACCGGATCACGGCCTCTTCGAACTCGTGCCGTGTCAGCCCCCCGGCCCGCACGCCAGCAAGAATGGCGGCAAGCGACACGCCAAACGACACGCCGAGGATCGCCGCCCCCAGAATGCGCGCGCCTGCGCCGACATTGGCCCCCGTCACCATGGCGCCAAACCCCAGCAGCACGGTGAACACGACCGCGCCGGCCAGGATCAGCGCCTTGGCCCAGCCCATCGGCGATCGGGCCAGCGCCACGACGCAGCCGCCCGCGATCGCGCCCCAGACCAGCGACAACAGGATCGACGGGCGAAACGCGTCCCCGGTGGCAAAGCTCATCGCGACCGCGACCGTTGTCGCCAGAATGACAAGCCACAGCGCACCCAGCAGCGGGCCAGTCACATATCCCTGCCTCAAGGCTTGCATGACGCGCTCCCTTCTTCTGGCTGAAAATATCCCGGGGTCCGGGGCAGCGCCCCGGCTGTTGAAACGCTCACAACCCTTCCTCCCGGCTGACGTATTTGAAGAAAAAGACCGAAAACAGCAGCAGGCAGGCAAAGATCACCACGGCCACTGCCGCGCCTGCCCCGATGTTCGACACTGCAAAGGCCTGCTCGTAGACGTTCACGGTCAGCGTGCGCGTGCCCGCGTTGCCACCCGTCAGCAGGAAGATGTCGTCGAACTTGTTGAAGGTCCAGATGAAGCGCAGCAGGAACAGCACCGAAAGGATGCCCAGCAGCTGTGGCAGCGACAGGTACCAGAATTTCTGGAACGGCGAGGCTCCGTCCATGTCGGCAGCCTCGTACATGTCGGTGTCGATCGACTGCATCCGCGCCAGGATGAACAGGAACGACAGCGGAAAGTAGCGCCAGATTTCGAACACCGTGACCATGATCAGCGCCAACGGACGTTGTCCGAAAAAGTTGATCGCCTCCTGCGTCACGCCCATCTGCAAAAGCAGCGCGTTGACCGAGCCTGAGAAAGGATCGAACAGCGTGATCCACGCAAAGGCGACCGCAATCACCGGCGCCACGTAGGGAAACAGGTACAGACCTCGCAGGATGCCCTGCCCCTTGAAGGATTTGTTCAGCAGCATCGCGGCAAACAGACCGAACAGCAGCGCGCCGATGGTGCCGAATATCGTGTAGAACATCGTGACATACAGCACTTCCCAGAACTGTTTGCCGTCAAAAACGCGGGCAAAGTTTTCCAGGCTGAACGAAAAATTCGTCAGGATGTTGTCCGCATCGCCGCGCGCTGCGGGTTCGGTGTCGTCCTCCAGCGCGTCCTCCAGCGCCTTGGCGTCCAGCCCTGCGTCAAACTGGACCGGCAACATCAGCGTCACACGCTTGCCCGGGTCCAGGGTCCCGATCTCGCAGCGCAGCGCCGCGCCTGACAAGGTGCATTGCTCGGGCGGCGGCCCTGCCGTCACGCCCGACGGGATCGTATCGGTGAACGACACGTTTTCGATGGGCACGTCCTGGCTGCGGTTCTGAATGCGATAGCGCACGGCCTGATCGGCGTCGCCCGCATTGCGCAGGTCTTCACGGACAACCGGAGCCACGGGCCGCAGGTCAGCCAGACCCACCGGTTTGAACGAAATCCAGAAGATCGCCAGCAGAGGCAGGATCACGACCAGCGACACGATGCTTACCGTGGGCAGCAACAGCCCCCAGGCCAGTCTCGCCTCGCGCTTTGCCAGCGCGCCACGTGTGGTGGGTGGACCAAGATCAGACATAGGCTCTCCCGCGTCCCGGGCCCGGCCCGGGACCTCTTTGATGGAGGTCGGAGGTAAGACCCCGGATCATCTCCGGGGCAATGATGGGCTGGCCCGCCTGAACGGGGGCCAGCCCGGACCCAAGGATCACTCGATCTTGGACAGCTCGTCGTTCATCGCGGCCACGGCTGCGGCGGCGTCGATCTCACCATCGGTGAACTGACGCACGATGCGGTTCATCGCCTGGCTGTTGATCATCTTGGACGCGAGGCTCAGCTGGCCTTCAGCCACACCCCAGCGCTGCGCGACGTCAAGACCGCCGACGATCTCGTCGATCATCTCTTGCGCGTAGAGGTCACCCAGCGGGGCCTTGCGGTCGACGCCGACCTCAAGCTGCGCCCAGATGTCCTTGTACTTGGTCGGCTCGTCGGCAGTACCGGCGCGGACCGGGAACTTGCCTTCGGGCGCGATCGACAGCGTCTGGGCATAGCCCGCATCCATCGAGTACTTGACGAACTCCATCGCCGCGTCGGTATCCGCGTCGCTGGTGATGCCAAAGTAGCGCACATCGCCCCATGCCGCGCCGTCTGCGTTCGACGGGCCGGCAAAGTTGGTCACGATACCCGTGGCCGCGGCCAGATCGCGCGTGGTGGGATCGTCATTGATGGTCGGCGGAGCGCTGTCGCGCAGACCGGCGAGTTCATCAAGGATGAAGGGCGACCAGATGATCATCGCGGCCTGACCGGCAAAGTACAGTTCACGCGATTGCTTCCAGTACAGCTCACCCGGGGGCGATGCTTCGACGATGGCCTTGTAGAAGTTCAGCACTTCGGTCGTCTTGGCTTCGTCCAGCGCGGCAAAGCCATCGGCATTCACCGGCGACACGCCGTTGGCAAGGAAGACATGCTCGAGCACCTGGCTCATGAAGTTTTCATCAACCTTGGTCGGCGCGACAAAGCCGTACATCGACGGCGGGTTGTGCAGCTTTTCCAGCGCGGCCACGACATTGGCATAGCTGGTCGGCGCCTCGAGCCCCATCTCGTCGAACTTGTCCTTGCGGTAGACAACCATCTGCGTCCAGCCGTCGACGGGCACCGAGGCCACGCCGCCGTCAACGGCCGCCATGGCGAGCGGGCCGGCCGAGAACGTGTCACGGCCCAGCGCGTCAACGACTTCGGTCGCCGCGTCGGTGTCCAGGATGCCTGCTTCGGCCCAAGGCAGCGCGTATTGCAGAGTGTGATAGATCACATCCGGCAGATCGCCGGCGGCAAAGGCCGCGGTGGCGCGCGTGCCCAGATCGCTTTCGGTCACCGGGATCACCTCGACTTCGGTGCCGGTGGCTGCGGTGAATTCGGCCGCCATGGCTTCCTGCTTGGCGAGACGCTCGGGCTGTTCTTCGGTCGTCCAAAAGCGGATCGTATCCGCCGACACCGATCCGGCGATCAGCGCCATCGCGGTGGCCGCCCCAAGCATCAGGCGGGTTTTGGTGTGCAATGTCATGTGAGAGTTCCTCCCGTTGGTTCACATGATGGATGACAGGCGCAGCCGTTCATTCAGCTGCGCAGGGGTGAGCGACGGGGGGCCGTGCGACCCCCTGTCGAGAAACGTGGCATCGCCCAGCTCGCGCAGGGTTTCGGGCTCGGCTCCCCGGCACCGGGCGATCAGCAGCTCGGTCAGGCGTGCGCCCGCGGCACGGTTGTCGACGGCAAAGGTGCTGAGCGGCGGGTCGACAAACTGGCCTTCGGGGATGCCGTCATAGCTGATGACGCTCAGGTCGCGGCCAATGGTCAGGCCCAGTGTGCGCGCCGCGTCGTAGACGCCGAGCGCGGCGTGATCGACGGCGCAGATCAACGCGGTGGGCGGTTCGGGCAGTGCCAAAAGATCTTCTGCGGCTCGGCGCCCGTCCACCCGTGTGACCGCGCGCGGACCAATCAGCGCCGGATCCTGCGAAAGGCCCGCCTGGGTCAGGCCATCAAGGTAGCCCTCAAGGCGCAACGCCGCATAAGTCGCACCTTGTCCGCCCTGAACAAAACCGATGCGCGCATGGCCGAGCCGGGCCAGCCGCATGACCGCCTGCGCCATCGCGGTTTCTCCGCTGATGTCATACCAGGCGCAGCCTGTTGGATCGGCCGTCCGGCCGTACAGCACAAACGGAACGCCCGCGCTGCGCAACGTGTCGATGCGGGTGTCATTCAGGTAGGTGCGCGGCAGGATGAACCCGTCCGCCTTTCGTTCATCGACCAGTCGGTCCAGCGTCTGGGCCGTTTCGGCATCGCTGCCTGCCGTTGTCAGGGCAAGTGTCCAGCCTTCGGCGCTGGCCGCACCGCTGATCCCGGCGAGGAAATCGGCCAGAAAGGCACGGTGGCCGTCATGTTCGTTGACCTGCATCACCAGCCCGACCGCACGCACCCGGCCCGTGCGGATCGCCTGAGCATGGCTCAGCGGACGATACCCCATTCGCTGGGCGGTGCGGGCCACTTTCAGGCGGGTCGCCTCGGCAATATCCGGGTACCCGTTCAGCGCACGGCTGACGGTGCCTTTGGTTAATCCCAAAGCCTCGGATACATCGCTGATAGTGACCCTGCGCTGTCGTGGCGATGGTGTGACAGCGGGTTTTCCCATGCGACTCAGGGTGTTTTCCGAAACCGGTTTCGGCAAGAACTTTTTCCGCCGCACCGCAGCATGGCCGCTCATCTTGCCTTGCGGCGCGCCTCGCGAGGTGGCTAGCTGCGCCGAGGTCACCGATCGGGGAAGGGGCGAGGAATGCTCAAGCTGACGCAAGCCGTGGGACGGCTGGGAACAGAAAGCGCTTTTCAGGTGCTCGCACGCGCCCAAGCCCTTGCGGCACAAGGGAAAGACATCATCAATCTTGGCATCGGGCAGCCGGATTTCCGCACGCCGGACCACATCGTTGATGCCGGGATTGCAGCGCTGCGCGATGGCCATCACGGATACACGCCGGCCAACGGTCTGCCCGTTCTGCGCGAGGCGGTTGCCGCCGATCTGGAGACGCGCCACGGCGCAAAGGTCGACCCCGAATGCGTCGTCGTGGTGCCCGGCGGAAAGCCCACGATGTTCTTTGCGGTGCTGATGTTTGGCGAGCCAGGCGCCGAAATCATGTACCCCAACCCCGGTTTTCCGATCTACGAAAGCGTGATTCGCTATTCGGGAGCGACTCCGGTTCCAATCGCGCTAGAGGAGTCCAAGGGCTTTGCCTTTGATGCCGAAACCGTTTTGGGCCAGATCACAGAGGCAACGCGGCTGATCATCATCAACTCGCCCGCCAATCCCACAGGCGGCGTGACCCCGCGCGAAGAGATCGACAAACTGGTGGCCGGGTTGCCGGACCACGTCGCGATCCTGTCCGACGAGATCTATTCCGAGATGCTGTATGACGGGCGCGAACATGTCAGCCTGCTGCAATATCCCCAGATTCGCGACCGGCTGATCCTGCTGGACGGCTGGTCCAAGACCTACGCCATGACCGGCTGGCGGATGGGCTATGCTGTCTGGCCCGAAGCGCTGGTGGAAACCGTGCAAAGGCTGTGCATCAACGACCATTCCTGCGTCAATGCGGCGGCGCAATACGCAGGGCTTGCCGCGCTGACCGGCCCAAAGGACGAGGTGCACCGGATGGTGGCCGAGTTCGACACCCGCCGCCGGTTCATCGTCAGCGCACTGAACGACCTGCCCGGCGTGACCTGCACCGACGCTGCCGGCGCGTTTTATGCCTTTCCCAACATCTCGGGCACCGGGCTGGGCGCACAGGAGGCGCAGGACCTGTTCCTGACCAAGGCCGGTGTTGCCACCATCGCGGGCACGTCCTTTGGGGCCTGGGGCGAAGGATACGTCCGGCTCAGCTATGCCAACAGCCTTGAAAACATCGAACGAGCCATGACCCGCATCCGGAGCGTGCTGTGACGCCTTTCTGGCGCGGTTTCCGCGACGCGTCGCCTTTCATGCTGGTGGTTATCCCGTTCTCGGTCCTCTTCGGCGCATTCGCGCGGGATGCGGGCATGGACATCCTGCAGGTTCTGGCGATGTCGGCCGTGGTGTTTGCCGGGTCGGCGCAATTTACGGCGCTGGCGCTGTTGCAGGATGGCGCGCCGGTGCTGATCGCGATTCTGGCAGGGCTGGCGGTGAACCTGCGCATGGCGCTTTATTCAGTCGCGCTGATCCCGCATCTGGGCCACGCGCCATTCTGGCTGCGGGCGGTCATGTCGTACATGATGGTGGATCAGGCCTTTGCCGTGGCGGTCAAGACCTACGAGACCGAGCCAATGCCCCAGGGTCACAAGGTGGCCTACTACTTTGGCGTGGCGATGTCGGTCTGTCCGCTGTGGCTTGTCTTTACCTATGTCGGCGCAGCAGTCGGGCAGGTGATCCCTGCCGCGTGGGAGCTCGAGTTCGCTTTGCCGATCTGCTTTATCGCCCTGACCGCGCCTTTGCTGCGGACGCCGGCGCATATGACAGCCTGCGTGGTGGCTGTGCTGTCGGCCCTCGCCCTTGCATGGCTGCCCTGGAACCTTTGGCTGATCGTGGCAGCGCTGTTTGGCATGATGGCCGGCGCCGAAGTGGAAAGGCGCATGGCATGAGCGATGCGGTCATCTGGACAGTGATACTGTCGATGGGAGCAGGGACCTATCTGATCCGTTTTTCGTTCCTCGGGTTTCTCGGGGACCGGGCCTTGCCGCCATGGCTGCTGCGCCATTTGCGGTACGTGGGCGTTGCGGTGCTGCCGGCGCTGGTGGCTCCGATGATCTTGTGGCCCGATGGCCCTGGAAGCGCGGTTGACCCCGCGCGCCTGATCGCCGCGCTGGCGGGGTTTGCCGCTGGCTGGAGGTTTGGCGTGGTGCCAGCGCTGATAGCGGGAATGGGCGCGCTGTATCTGATGCGCGCGCTGATCGGCTGAACGCGTGACAGGGCGCGGTGCGCCGCGCTACACCTGTGCGGACGAGGGAGGGACCAACATGAAAATCCTGATCACCGGAGGCGGCGGACTTGTGGGCCAGAAACTGGCGCGCAGTCTGGCCGAGCGCGGCACACTGCGCGGCGCGGCCATCGACGAGATCGTTTTGGCCGATGTGCTGGACCCACCTGCAGTGGAGGCTCCGTTCAAGGTCAGCACGATGACCGGCGACATCTCCAACCCAGGCGACGTGGCGCGGATGATCGATGGGGACACCACGGTGATCTATCACCTCGCTGCGATCCTGTCGGGCCACGCCGAGGTCGAGTTCGACCACGGGATCGCCGTCAACCTGATGGGGACGCTGCACCTGATGCAGCGGGCGCGTGAGATGGGCACGCAGCCCGTCTTTGTCTACGCCTCGTCCATCGCGACGCTGGGCGGCGAGGTACCCGACCCGATTGAGGACTGGACCGCAACCAACCCGCAAACCTCCTATGGCACGCAAAAGGCGGCGGGCGAATTGCTGCTGAACGACTTTTCGCGCAAAGGGTTCGTGCAGGGGCGCGGTGTGCGCCTGCCAACGATCAGCGTCCGGCCGGGCAAACCGAACCGCGCGGCGTCGTCCTTCATGTCGTCGATCATCCGCGAACCGTTGAACGGGGAAGAGGCAATTTGCCCGGTCGGTCTCGACTTTCAGCACTATTACCTCAGCCCGCGCATGTGCGTTGAAAACCTGGTGCGGATCGCCGA
>JAHDCH010000064.1 GCA_020629995.1 Pseudaestuariivita sp.
TCCAATACGCCATCGACGAAGCCCGCGCCGCCGGGATCAAGGAATTCATCTTTGTGACCTCGCGCGGCAAAGGCGCGCTCGAGGATTACTTTGACCATGCCCCCCAGCTTGAAAACGAGCTGCGCAAGAAGGGCAAGGATGAGCTGCTTGAGGTGCTCAAGAACACCAACATGGAGTCGGGTGCCATCGCCTACCTGCGCCAGCACAAGGCGCTGGGCCTCGGCCATGCCGTGTGGTGCGCCCGCCGCCTGATCGGCAATGAGCCCTTTGCCGTGATCCTGCCCGACGATGTGATCGCCGCGGAAAAGCCGTGCCTGCAACAGATGGTCGAAGCGCATGCCGAAACCGGCGGCAGCATGGTCGCCGCGATGGAGGTCCCGCAGGACCGCGCTTCGTCTTACGGGATCCTCGACGTCAAGGAAGACATGGGCGCGATGGTGCAGGTGCAAGGCATGGTCGAAAAGCCCGCGCCGGGCGAACAGCCGTCGAACCTTGCCGTGATCGGGCGCTATATCCTGACGCCGGACGTTTTGAAGAACCTCAACAAGATCAAACAGGGCGCCGGCGGCGAGATCCAGCTGACCGACGCCATCGCCGAAGAACTGCGCGAAGAGCGCGCCGTCTACGGCTACCGCTTTGCGGGCGAACGGTTCGATTGCGGCTCCAAGGCCGGGTTCCTGCAGGCCACGGTTGCCTTTGGCCTGTCGCGCGACGATCTGCGCGACGACCTGACCGGCTACCTCGAAGAGGTGATGGCCGCCCGCAAGGCCGCCGAGTAACCCGCCATGGCAAACATTCTGGTGACAGGCGGTGCAGGCTATATCGGCTCGCACGCCTGCAAGGCGCTTGCACAGGCAGGCCACACGCCCGTGACATTCGACAACATCTCGACCGGCTGGGCAGATGCCGTCAGGTTCGGCCCTCTGGAACGCGGCGACCTGCTGGATCGTGCACGGCTGGACGAAGTCTTTGCCACCCACCAGCCCGCCGCCGTGATGCATTTTGCCGCGCTCAGCCAGGTTGGCGAAAGCATGGCGCAGCCCGGAAAATACTGGCGCAACAACGTCAGCGGATCGCTCAACCTGATCGAGGCCGCGGTGGATGCCGGGTGCCTTGACTTTGTGTTCTCTTCGACCTGCGCGACCTATGGCGATCAGGACGGCGTGGTGCTGGACGAAAACAGCGATCAGGCCCCGATCAACGCCTATGCCGCGTCAAAACGCGCGATCGAGGACATGCTGCGCGATTTTGAAAATGCGCATGGCCTGCGCTCGGTCATCTTCCGCTATTTCAACGTGGCAGGCGCAGACCCCGACGGCGAAATTGGCGAACAGCACATCCCCGAAACGCACCTGATCCCGGCGATGATCGAAGCGATCCAGGGCAAGCGCGACGGGCTGACCGTTTTTGGTGATGATTACGACACGCCCGACGGCACCTGCATCCGCGATTACGTGCATGTCAGCGATCTGGTGGATGCCCATGTGCTGGGCCTGAACTGGCTGAAGGATGGCAAGGGCAGCCGCGTGTTCAATCTTGGGACCGGTTCGGGCTTTTCTGTGCGCGAGGTGATCGATGCCTCCCGCGCGGTGACCAACCGCGAAGTGCCGCACACCATCGGCCCGCGCCGCGCAGGCGACGCGGTCAAGCTGGTGTCCGGTTCGACCCGCGCCGCGACCGAACTGGGCTGGACCCCAAAACGGTCAGACATGGCCACGATGATTGCAGATGCCTGGAGGTGGCACCAGGGTGAGCCCTACAGCGCATAATCCGCCGCCCGCACGGCTGCTGGATATCACGCGCCTGATCCGGCGCGCGGGGCACCGGCTGACCGGTGTGGACCGGGTCGAATACGCCTATCTTGCCCGGCTGGCCGACGAAGATACCCCTGCCTACGGGCTGGTGCGCACACCGTTGGGATACCTTCTGCTGGACCAGGCCGGGCTGCGCCAGCTGGCGCCTTTGGTGGTGCCCGAAGGGTGGGATGGCCTGCCCCTGTGGGCGCGGCTGACGCGGCGACCCAACCCGATGCGCCGCCGGGCCGAACGCACGGTGCGCCGGCTTGCCATGGCGCGCTGCCTGCCCGCGCGGCTGGGTCAGATGCTGCGCGATACCCTGCCCGCGGGCACGGCCTATCTGAACACCGGCCACGCAAATTTCACCGCCCGCGTGATCCGCGCCTTGCGCACCGTGCCGGGCCTGCGCATCAGCGTTCTGGTCCACGACACGATCCCGCTGGATTTTCCGCAGTACCAGCGCGAAGGCAGCGTCATCCCCTTTCGCGGCTTTCTGGCCCGGGTCGAGGCACATGCCGACCTGGTCATCGCCAATTCCGCCGACACCGCCGCCAGCCTTTCGCGCCATATGGACACCGTGCCGCCCGTGATCACTGCCTTGCTGGGCGCCGACCTTGGACCGCCGCGCGCGGTGCCAGCCACGGCGCCGCCGCACTTTGTGACGCTGGGCACGATCGAGCCGCGCAAGAACCACGACCTGCTGCTGGACGTGTGGCAGGACCTGCCCGAGCCGCGCCCGGTGCTGCACATTCTGGGCCGCCGCGGCTGGGCCAGCGCGGCCACCCTTGCCCGGCTCGACGCCGCCGATCCCGCCGTGATCCACGAGGCCGAAGGGCTGGACGACGACGCGGTCGCCGATCTGATCGCAACGTCTTGCGCCTTTCTCTTTCCCAGCCATGCCGAAGGCTTTGGCCTGCCCCCGCTGGAGGCAGCCCAGCTGGGCGTGCCCGTCCTGTGCGCAGACCTGCCGGTCTACCGCGAGTTCCTGGGCGACATTCCCGTTTACCTGAACGCAGGTGACCGCTATGCATGGGGCATAAAGATAAAGGATCTCGTCGAAGATCCCGGAGCAGAACGGCGCAGCCACCAGGGCAAGATGCGGGGATATTCCCCGCCAACATGGGATGCGCATTTCAAGATCGTCTTAAGCAGGACGTGATACCTCCTGGGATCAAGACCCGATGAGAGACAAGGTTTGAGGGTGACGTGCGGGCTTGGCAATCATACCGGCTAAGGCTTCAACGGCGGCGGTGGCGCATTCGTGCCTTTCGCAAGCGGCGCGAGCTGAAAGCGGCGGCTGACCGCACAAGCGTGATCTCTCGGGGTGATGTTCTGGTCTTTTCGACCCTGCGCAACGAACGCCGCCGCCTTCCCCATTTTCTCAAGTACTACCGCGAGATGGGCGTGAACCACTTCCTGATCGTCGACAACGGCA
Source organism: Pseudaestuariivita sp. (assembly GCA_020629995.1). Taxonomy (GTDB): domain Bacteria; phylum Pseudomonadota; class Alphaproteobacteria; order Rhodobacterales; family Rhodobacteraceae; genus Pseudaestuariivita. Next base: position 3,232 of record JAHDCH010000064.1, read on the forward strand.
GCGTTGACGGATCGAGCGATTACCTTGCCCGGCAGCCCGATGTTTCGGTCTGGCGCACGGACAAATCGTACAAACGATCGCGCTTTGGGGTGGACTGGCTGAACTGGCTGGCAATGAAATACGGCCATGGCCATTGGTGCCTGACCGTGGACCCTGACGAATACTTTTTGTTCCCGTTCTGCGACACGCGGCCCATTCAGGCGCTGACCGATTGGCTGGATGCCTCGTCGATCAAATCGTTCTCGGCCATGCTGCTGGACATGTACCCCAAAGGCCGGATCGACGCGCAGCCGTTCGAGGAAGGGATGAACCCTCTCGACATCGCCAGCTGGTTCGACGCCGGGAACTACACGATTTCCAAGAACAAGCGCTTTGGCAATCTGTGGATCCAGGGCGGCGCACGGGCGCGCGTCTTCTTTCCCGATCAGCCCGCCAAGGCGCCCGCGCTCAACAAGATCCCGCTGGTCAAATGGGACCGGCGTTATGCCTACGCCTCGTCCACGCACATGCTGCTGCCCCGCGGGCTGAACCTGGTCTATGACGAATGGGGCGGTGAAAAAGCCTCGGGCGTGTTGCTGCACACCAAATTCCTCGACACCTTCCACGAAAAGGCCGTCGAAGAGCTGGACCGCAAACAGCATTACTCGGCCTCGGTCGAATACCGTGCCTATGCAGACAGCCTGTCGCAAAACCCGGACATGTGGTGCAAATGGTCCGAAAAGTACATCAACTGGCGCCAGCTTGAGATTTTGGGCCTCATGTCCAAGGGGAACTGGGCATGACGCTGAACGTGGGCATCGTGATGCTGGTGCACACCGCGCTGCACCGCGCCGAACAGGTGGCCCGGCACTGGGCAGGCGCGGGGTGCCCCGTGGTCGTGCATATTGACCGCAACGTGCCCAAAGACGTGTCCGCCCGCTTTCGCGAGGCGCTGGGCAGCGATCCTCTGATCCGCTTTTCGCGCCAGCACAAATGTGAATGGGGCCGCTGGGGCATTGTGGCGGCAACGCAGGACGCCGCCGAGATGATGCTGGCCGAATTTCCCGACGTGCGGCATGTCTACCTGTCGTCGGGGTCTTGTCTGCCGCTGCGGCCCGTGGCCGAGCTGGCCGCGTATCTGGCTGACCGTCCGCAAACCGATTTCATCGAAAGCGCCACAACCGCCGATGTGCCCTGGACGGTAGGTGGCCTCGACGCCGAACGCTTTACCTTGCGCTTTCCGTTCTCATGGAAACGGCAGCGGTTCCTGTTCGACCGCTTTGTCGAACTGCAGCGCGGCCTGGGGATCAAGCGCCGATTGCCCAACGGGATCGTGCCGCATATGGGATCACAATGGTGGTGCCTGACCCGCCAGACGCTGAGCGCGATCCTGGGCGACCCGGAACGCCGCACGTATGACCGGTTCTTCAAACGCGTCTGGATCCCGGACGAAAGCTATTTTCAGACGCTGGCGCGCCAGTATGGCGTCACGGTCGAAAGCCGGTCGCTGACCCTGTCCAAATTCGATTTTCAGGGCAAACCGCACATTTTTTACGACGACCATCTGCAGCTGCTGCGCCGGTCCGACTGTTTTGTCGCGCGCAAGATCTGGCCCCGGGCCGACCGCCTGTATTCGGCTTTTCTGTCAGGCGCTTCGGGTACCGCGCAACAGGCCGAACCCAACCCCGGCAAGATCGACCGCATCTTTGCCCGTGCGGTTGAACGCCGGACACGCGGACGCGCGGGTCTGTACATGCATTCGCGCTTTCCCAACTACGGCTGGGAAAATGGCCAAACGGCCGAGAAATATTCCGTCTTTCAGGGCTTTGCCGATCTGTTCAGCGATTTTGAACCCTGGCTGGCCCGCACCACCGGGGCGCAGGTGCACGGCCACCTCTTTGCGCCGGACCGGGCGCACTTTGCCGGCGGCCACCCCGTCATTCAGGGCGCGCTTAGCGACAGCGCCGGCCTGCGCGATCGCAACCCGCTGGCGTTTCTGACCAACCTGACGTGGAACATGCGCGGCGAACGCCAGTGCTTTCAGTTCGGACCCGCAGACACCCAAAAGATCGTGCCGCATTTCGGCACCGACCCAAACGCGCAGGTCTCGATCATCTCGGGCGCTTGGGCTGTGCCGCTGTTCAAATCCAACGCCAACTTTGCCGATCTGCGCACCACCGCCGCGCGCTATCAGCAGATCGAATCCAAGATGCTGGCCGAGCTGCGCAAGCCCCACGTCAAGGCGCGCGTGCGCGTCTGGTCCATGGCCGAATTCATCGAAGCCCCGATGGAGCCCTTGCAGACCATCATCGACGAGATCGGCCAGACCACCGGCCGCCGCCTGACCGAGGCCCCCAAGATGGAAGACCTGACCGGCTTTGGCCAGTTCCTGCAGAACCTCAAGAACCAGGGGATGCACCCCTACCTGATGGGCGATTTCCCAATCGACCCGTCGCCGACCAACACGCGGCGCAAACCGCGCAAACCCTATTTGGTGCGATAGACCATGAGCAGCCAATTCGACAGTTTCGTAGTCTTTGCCGAAATGCGGACCGGGTCGAATTTCCTTGAGACGAACCTCAACGCGATCCCCGGCATCCAGTGCCATGGCGAGGCGTTTAATCCGCATTTCATCGGTTATCCGAACACCGACGCCATTCTCGGGATCAACCAGGCGGACCGCGACGCCAACCCCAAAGCGCTGATCCGCACGATCCGCGACCGGTCGGACGGGATCGGCGGCTTTCGCTATTTCAACGACCACGACCCGCGCGTGCTGGACGTGGTGCTGGACGATCCGCGCTGCGCCAAGATCATCCTGACGCGCAACCCGCTGGAAAGCTACATCAGCTGGAAGATCGCCCAAGAGACCGGCCAGTGGAAGCTGACCCACCACAAGGGCCGCAAGAAGGCGCAGGCGACCTTTGTCGCGGACGAGTTCGAGCGCCACGTGGCCCAGCTTCAGACCTTTCAGATCCAGCTGATGAACCGGCTTCAGGTGTCGGGCCAGGCCGCGTTTTACGTCGATTACGAAGACCTGCAAAGCGTCGGCGTGATGAACGGCATCGCGGCCTTTCTGGGCGTGGAAGGTCGGATGGAGGCATTGGACCCGACGCTCAAGCGGCAAAACCCCGGCCCCCTGCGCGACAAGATCGCCAACTTCGACGAGGCGCAGGCCGCCATCGCCGAGCTGGACCGGTTTCACCTGTCGCGCACGCCAAACTTTGAGCCGCGCCGCGGCCCTGCCGTGCCCAGCTATATCGCAGCGGCCCAGGCACCGCTGATGTACCTGCCCATCCGCGGTGGCCCTGTGGACACCGTGCGCGACTGGCTTGCCGCGCTGGATGACGCAAGCCTCGATGATCTGCAGACCAAGCTGAACCAGAAGGGCGTGCGCCAGTGGAAGCGCAAGAACCCCGGACACCGCAGCTTTACGGTGCTGCGTCATCCTCTGGCCCGCGCGCATCACGTGTTCTGCACCAAGATCCTGCCCAAGGGCCCCGGCGCGATGCTGCAAATCCGCGCGACGCTCCGCCGCGTGCACGGCTTCCCCATCCCCGAGGAAACGCCCGGCTCGGATTGGACGCTGGATGACCACCGCGCGGCCTTTTCGGCCTTTCTGGACTGGATCAAGCTTAGCCTGTCGGGCGGCGGCAGCACCCGGATCGACAGCCATTGGGAAAGCCAGGTGACCGCGCTTCAGGGCTTTGGAGAGTTTGTCCTGCCGGATGTGGTTCTGCGCGAAGAGACACTGACCGGGGATCTGGCCGATCTGGCACGCCGGGTGGGCATTGACGCACCGCCAGCGCCCGACACCGCGCCGCATGATGCGCCCTTTACCCTGGAACAGGTGGTGACGCCGCAGATCAACGATTTGGCGCGCGACGTCTACAGTCGCGACTACGTGATGTTCGGGTTTACCGATTGGTCATAGCGCAGGCGCGCCCCAGACCTGATCCGGAGACTTTGCCGCGCCGCTAGGCCGCTTGATGCGTCTGCGCTTCGGTCAGGATCGCATGCAGCTTGCCGGCGTCAGGATTGGCGCGCAGTTTGGCACAGATGCTGGCATCGCGCAGCGTGCGCGACACAAGAGCCAGAGCCTTCAAATGCTCGACCCCGGCGCCCTGAGGTGCAAAGAGGCCGAACACCAGATCAACCGGCTGACGATCGACGGAATCAAAGTCGACCGGCGTTTCAAGCATGATGAAAACGCCCTGAACATGGGTCAGCCCGTTCAGACGGGCGTGCGGCAGGGCAACGCCCTTGCCAACACCCGTCGGGCCCAGAGCCTCGCGCTCGAGCAGCGCTTCGACGGCATTCGCCGCGGGAATGCCTGCGGCGGCATCTGCCAGGTCGGCCACGTCATGCATCAGACGCTTCTTGCTCGACACCGCCGACACGACCTTGACGGCCTCGGGCTTGAGTAGTTCGGAGAAGTCCATGCTCGGCTCTCTTCCTCGTATCCTTGGCAGAGGCCGTCTACTGCGGCTCGATCCACCCGATGTTCCCGTCGTCCCTGCGGTACACGACGTTCACGCCATCTTTCATCTCGTTGCGAAACACCAATACCGGAACGCCCGCCAGCTCCATCTGCATCACGGCCTCGCCCACCGTCAGCGACGGGATCTGGGTCTGCGTTTCGGCCACGATGACAGGCTGGAGCGTGTCGGGTTCCGATTCCCCGGCGTTTTCCTCGCTGGCGAGGATATACGAGGCAGCACCCGAGATTGCAACGGGCTCGCGCCGGTTCGAATGATGGTCCTTGAGCCGGCGTTTGTAGCGGCGCAGCTGTTTTTCCATCTTTTCGGCGCAGGCATCGAAAGCTGCATAGATTTCAGTGGCATGTGCCTTTGCCTGTGCGGTCAGGCCTGTCGACAGGTGGACCGTCGCCTCGCACACATGTTCATGCCCGCTCTTGGAAAAGATCACCGAAGCGTCGGTAGGTCGCTCTGCATATTTCTGCACGACGCTGCCCAATTCATCCCGGACATGGCGCTGCAGCGCTTCTCCGATGTCGATTTGCTTGCCGGTGATCTGATAACGCATACACGTCTCCTTGTCGTCAAAGGCACCTCACCTGTGCATTGCCTAAGCTAGGCAACGTCAGGTCGATCTGGTGCCGGGGTACTGGCGGGTTACCTGCGCAAAACGGGTCCGGAAAAGGACCACGTCAAACGAGGGCAGGTTACAAAACGCCATACCCCATATGAGCGCTCGAAAGGCGCAGCTGTCAATCTCGGCCTTATCAAAAAGCCAAAAAACAGTGTTACCAAAAGGTTAATCGTGCAGCCGCATCAAATGCGGAAACTGTCACCCAGATAGACGCGGCGCACGTTCTCGTTCTCAACCACATCCTGCGGCGTGCCGGACATCAGGACGGTGCCATCGTGCAGAATATAGGCGCGGTCCACGATCTCGAGCGTTTCGCGCACGTTGTGGTCGGTGATCAGCACGCCGATGCCGCGCTTTTTCAGGTCGGCAACCAGCGCGCGGATATCGCCCACGCTGATCGGATCGACCCCGGCAAAGGGTTCGTCCAGCAACAGGTACTTGGGGTTGGCTGCGAGGCAGCGCGCGATTTCGACGCGGCGGCGTTCCCCGCCCGACAAGGCCATGGCCGGGGCGCGGCGCAGATGCTCGATTGTAAACTCTGACAACAGCGCCTCAAGCCGTTCCCGGCGGCGGCGACGGTCCTTGACCGCGATGTCCAGGATCGACGAGATGTTCTGTTCCACGCTCATGCCGCGAAAGATCGACATCTCCTGCGGCAGATACCCGATGCCCAGCTTGGCGCGGCGGTACATGGGCAGCATCGTCACATCACGCCCGTCCACGATCACGCGCCCCGCCTCGGGAAACACAAGGCCGGCAACCGAATAGAACGTGGTTGTCTTGCCCGACCCGTTCGGCCCCAGCAGCGCGACAACCTCGCCGCGGTTCAGCTCCATCGTCACGTCGCGGATCACCACGCGTTTGCGATAGCTTTTGCGCAACGACTGGATGCGCAGCCCCGAAGAGCCCTCTGTCACCTCGAATGCCATCAGTTGCCCTGCTGCAGAACCGTTTTGACCCGGCCCGTCATCTGGGCCGTGTTGCTGTCAAGGTTCACGACCATCCGGTCGGACGTGATCGCGCTGGGGCCCTGGGTCAGCAGAACGCTGCCGGACATCGTGATGGTGCGGCTGTCGAGGTTGTAATTGGCCGTCTCGGCTTCGGCCGCGTCGTTGCCATCCACCAGTGTGACGCCGCCCGATGCCTCAAGGCGCGAGATCTGCTGGCTGTCGCTGCGATAAACCACCAGAACACGCGGCGCGGCCAGGCGCAGCGTGCCCTGCCCGATCACCACATTGCCGGTGAACACGGCTGTTCCGTTTTCCTGGTTGACCGACAGGCTGTCGGCGGACACCTCGACCGGTGCATTCTGATTGGCCGTGTTCGACCCAAAGGCAACGCTGGTCTGCGCCGCGCCAAGGACGGGCCACAGCAGCATCACGGCCACAAGAATCGCTCGCATCATTTCCCCTGTCCCCCGGTCACGTTGCCGGATCGTATACCAATTTAACGCCGTTTGTGAAAACCAAATGGACATCGCCCGAGGCCGCGTCCGAGGTGATCTGAAGCTTGCCCGCATCCAGTGTCCCGGCCGGTCCGTCCGCCGTGACCGGGCCGGTGGATTCGGCGCGCACCGCGCGCATCGCCGCGCGCAGGCCCGAGGTTTCGACCACATAGCCATTCGAGCTGACGATCTTGACGTTGCCTTCCAGCTGGGCGCTGTCTTCGGGTTCGTCGATCAGGGCACTGTCGGCCCGGAAGGTCAGCACGGTGCCATCCGCAAGGTCGATCCGCGTCCACAACCCGTCGGCGCTGACCCGGCCCGGCGCGCTTGGGTCCGGCTTGGCCGAGGTGGCCGTCATGCTGACCAATGCGCCATCGTCCGTCGCGCCCGTATAATAGGGTGCGGTGATCTGCTGGTTCGAAGCGCGGTTCGCCAGGTCGCGCTGCGCGACCGGAACGTCGCCGTATTCGACCTTGCTGGACAGCATGAACAGCGTCGACAACAGCGCCAGAGCCGCCAGCGGCAGCAGCAGTTTCAACCAAGACACGACTTGGGAATAAAGATCGTCGCGCAGCATCTGACCGGGCCCGGCCTTTCCATGAGTGGATGACACACCCTACTTGCCATGCCCGCGCATCATTTCAATGCGCGAAGATGTCGATCTCGGGCCAACCGGCAAGATCAAGCCGAGCGCGCACGGGAAGGTAGTCAAAACTTGCCGCCGCAAACCCGGTTCGGTCCTCGCGCGCCAGCATGTCGTCTAGCTTGTCCTTGAGAGCGTGCAGGTACAGCACGTCAGAGGCGGCATATTCCAGCTGCGCCGCGCTCAGTTCCTCGGCGCCCCAGTCGCTGGATTGCTGTTGCTTGGAAATGTCGATGCCCAGCAATTCGTGCAGCAGGTTCTTGAGCCCGTGACGGTCCGTGTATGTACGGACCAGCTTGGAGGCGATCTTGGTGCAATAGACCGGCGCAGTCAGCGCGCCAAAGGCATTGTACATCGCCGCAATGTCGAACCGGCCAAAATGGAACAGTTTGAGCACATCCGGATCGGTCAGCAAACGCTCGAGGTTGGGGGCCGACGTCTGCCCCAGCGCGATCTGAACCACATGCGCCGTGCCGTCACCGCCCGACAACTGAACCACGCACAACCTGTCCCGGTGCGGGTTCAGGCCCATCGTTTCGCAATCAATCGCCACAACCGGACCCAGGTCCAGCCCGTCCGGCAGATCGCCCTTGTGTGCAGTGATGGACATGTGCGCTCCTTTGTTTGCAGCGTGGTTAGCCGTTGCCCCGCCCACAGACAAGCTGCGCCGAGGTTCTGCCAGATTTCCGGCCGATTCGAATCTTGCCGCCCAGATTTCGGCTTATTTCAGCTCACCCACTTAGAAATTTGGCGGCAATTTCCAAAAATTGCGCTGATTGTTGTGTGTCTGGAAACAAAACTACGGCGCAAATGTGAAGAAAGCGTCTGAAAATACGGGGAAAACAGATCAGAATTTCCACTTTTTACGTTGCGTAAACTGGCCCCGGGTTGCGCAGGTTTCCGCTTTTGCGTGTCGCTGCGTCAGCTGCGCCATATCCGCCGTGGCCGGCAGTAGATCCTTCAATGAGGAAAATCCTTGGCGCAACATCCTGCGGACGCATGGTTAAAATTGCCCTTTTTTGCAGGTTTTGGCGGCCAAATCTTATCGGGATTGCACAATTGTCGCCCACAATTCTTTAATCGACGCCAATGCGCACCAGCATCGCACACCGGCCCCAGACAGCCGATCCTGCCCGCCAAAGCCACTGGACTGCGTCAACACCCCACGGAACACAAAATCGGAAACACACGTTTAACGTGTATCTCAAAGCCGTGAGTGCCACGTTTTCGCCCCTTTCAATAAAATTCAAAATGTTCATAACCAAGGTTGTCACGCGGCACTTGGGGGTTGGTGCTTAGTTTGTGGTGACGGGAACGTCGCGCTGCTGATGACTGACACATGAAGAGCCACACAGATGGTTCTGGCCCGCAGGTGTGTTTTTGCGGTCCGGTCAGTTATGCCCGCCGAAGCTCCTTGATCCATTACCACCTGTTGCGCGGAGGGTCGGAGTTTTGACCTTGCAAATACGACAACCGATTACCGGCCACGACGTGGCCGAGATG
>JAHDCH010000065.1 GCA_020629995.1 Pseudaestuariivita sp.
CCGAAGAAGAGGTCGAAGATGCCACCCAGCTGCGCCGCCGCAACCGGTTTGACACCCGGTATGTCTATTGCGAGCGTCCCACGGTCATCACCGGGGGCGAGCTGAAGCTCGACATGCTCGACCTCGTCTACAACCCAACTGCGCGCACCTATCAGGCGCCGCTTCAGCTGAAATCGACCGGCGGCATCTTTATCGTCGACGACCTTGGCCGTCAGGAAGAACCGCCTCAGGCGCTGGTCAACCGCTGGATTGTTCCGCTCGAGGAATCCAAGGACATCCTTGCCCTGCAATCGGGTGAAAAGTTCGAAGTGCCCTTCGACACGCTGGTGATCTTTTCCACCAACTTCCACCCGAACGAGATCTTCGACAAAGCCGCCCTGCGCCGGATCTTCTTCAAGATCAAGATCGATGGCCCCGACCAGCAGGACTTCCTCAAGATCTTTGCGCTGATCGCCCGCAAGAAAGGGATGCCGCTGGACGAACCGGCGCTGATCCACCTTTTGCAGGCCAAGTACCCCACGATCGACAACGTCTATGCCAACTACCAGCCGGTGTTCCTGGTCGACCAGATGATCGCAATCTGCGAATTCGAAGGCATCCCATACCAGATGACGCCCGATCTGATTGACCGCGCCTGGGCCAACATGTTCGTCAAGGACGAGGTGATCGTCAAATGACGCGCACCGTGCCCCGGACATGATCCGGGGCCTCCGGCGCAGGCTGTGCCGCGCGGCACCTGCCGCATCCAGCGGCATCGGGCCTTTTCAACGTCAATCTTCGAACGCGCCATCCCACATGGCCGCGAACGGCGCCGTCAGGTAATCCCAGAACGTCGTATCCGCGCCGTTCAGCGCGACCGAAACCGGCATTCCGACCGCCAGCTGGAACCTGTCGCCCAGCGTTTCCCGGGCCAGCGCCACATCATCGGCCAAAAGCTCGGCCGCGCCGGTGTAATGCGCCGCGTTGCCGTTTTCGTCGCGGACGGGTTCAGAGGCGATCTGTGTCAGGCGAACCCGCAATCTGGGAGCCGTGCGTTGGGGCAGGCTGTCGATCGTCAAAAGCCCCTCCTGCCCGATCCGCACCTGGTCGGCCAGCCGCGCAGGCACTTTCAACGCGATCCCGGGCGCTTTGAGAGGTTGCGAAATCACCGCCATAGCAGCGCCCGGCCCGGCCACCAACCCGGCGACTGAAATCGGCAGGTCTGTCACCTGGCCGCCCACAGGCGCCACCACCTGCGCCCCTTCGGTGCGCAACGCCAGCAAGGCGATCTCACCTTCGATCTGGGTCAGCCGGCGCGTGTTCGCCAGTATGAGATCGGCCAGTCCTTGACGCCGCGTCCGCGTCAGCAGATCGACCTGACGCCGCGCCTCGGCCATCTGGGCACGCAAGCCACTGGCCCGCGCCTGCGCTGCGGTGTCCGACACGCGCAGCTGCAACGCCTGCTGCTGCAATTGTTCCAACGCGGTCTCGGCCACGAGGCCGCGCGCATTCAGCGTGCCGGTCTTTTCGGCCCTGCTTTCGACAACCTGCAACAGCTCATCTTGCAGCGCGCTTTGCGCATCCAGCATCCGAAGCTGCTCCTGCGCCGCGCGCGCCGCGGCACGCTGCCCGTCGATCTGCGCCGCCAGCTGCGCATCCTGCGAGGCAAAAGCCTCGGCCACCGCCGGATCCACGTCACGCTCTTCGGGCGCACCCGCATCCAGCCTGCGCCGTGCCTCGTCAATCTCGGCCCGCAAGGTTGCCGCGCTGGCTTCAAGCGTCCTCAGACGGATCTGCGCCTCGCCGGTGTCCATCTCGAACAGCGGCTGGCCCGCGATGACGGTGTCATGCAAGGCCACATGCACCTTGGCAACGCGCCCGCCCTGCACATGCTGGACCGTATGGCTTGGCGCTGTGGGGCTGATCGCGCCCGGCACCCGCAGCGTTGTTGCGATATGCGCGCCCATCGCCCAGATCAAGGCCGAGGCGAGGAAGCCCGCCAGCACGAACCCGGCGGCAAACAGGTTCCGCGTCACCGCGCGCGGCGGCATGGTCAGATCGGTCTGGGTCATGGCCTAGTGAACCTTTTCAATCGGGGGGGCATCGTTGACGATCCGCGCGAAATAAGCCTGCCGCCCCTCGTGCACGCGGTGTTCGAACGTGTCAGCCAGCTGCATCACCGTCGCCAGGGAATGCTCGTCAGCGCTCAGCGTGGATTCACCGGCCTGACTCATCTCGACCAGCTGGCGCACCTTATGCACCTTCGCTTCCAGCCTTGCCTTGTTTTCCTCGCTCATGGTGATCGAACAGGTCACGTCATCGATGAACCGAAACTCAAAGAACAACATGCGCCGCGGGTCCGTCGGCCCGTTTTCCGCGGCAAATGCAAACAGCTCGGACGCGATCACCGTCACACGGCGTTTGAAGTCTTCGTCACCATCGCGGACAAACTGGTTTTGCACCCAATCATTCAGGTCCTGCAGCGCAGCCGACGTCACTGGAAGCCGGATTCGGCGATGCGAATTGGCCAACCGGCCCAGAATCTCGGCCCTGGGGCCGCTGTCGACGACGCGGCCTTGCTCCAGCACCAGCGCCCGGTCCGCCAGATTGGCCACCGCCATGCGGTGCAGCGTCATCACGATGGTGACACCTGACGCCTTGAGCCGCACGATGGCATCACCCAGCTGCCGTTCCGCCATATGATCCAGCAGGGCGTTGGGCTCGTCCAGAAAGAGGTATTTGGGCTGGTGGTACAGCGCGCGCGCCAGCGCCAGCCGCTGAACCTGCCCCGAGGACACCAGATGCCGCCCCGCGCGCATGTCGGTTTCATACGCGTCAGGCAGGGCCGAGATCATCCCGTGCACCCCGGCCAGCCGCGCCGCGGCAAGAACGCGCGTGTCGTCTCGCGCCGGATCAAACGAGGCGATGTTTTCCGCAATCGTCCCGCCAAAAAGAGCGGCCTGCTGCGGGACATACCCGATGCTGCGCGCACGGGTCTGCGCAGGCAGCGCCTGCACATCCGTCTGATCCAGGAACACCGTCCCGATCGGCGCCGGATCGATCCCGGCCAGCGCGTTCAGCAGCGTCGTCTTGCCCGACCCGGATTCGCCCAGGATGGCCAGGCAGGTGCCGGCACCAAGCTCGACCGAGACGCGGTCAAGCCGCGGCGCGGCACCGCCGCCGCGCGGATAGGTCAGCTGGGTGGCGCTGAGCGCGCCGCTGAGGTCCGCCACCTCGGTCTGACCGTCCGAGCTTTGCGCCTCAAAGTCGCGAAAGCCCACCCAGGCGCTTTTCAGCTGAGGCAGCTGGCTCCACAGACCGATGATCCCTTCGATGATGCCCAGCGATTTGGTCAGGATGATCGACGCACCGATCATGCCGCCCGCCGACAGGTTGCCCTGCGTCACCAGCACCGCGCCAAGGGTCAGCGTGCCGATCTGCGCGCCCATACGCAGCATCCGCGCCACCGAATCGAACCCGTCCAGCAGACGCTGACCACGTTGCGCGGCGGTCTGGCTCTCTTCGATCAGGTGGGAATAGCGCTGGCCCAGATTGCGCCCCAGCGCCATCAGGTCGGCCATCGGCCCGTACTGGTCGATCAGGCGCAACGCCTCCATCCCGCTGTCGCGGCGCGTCTGCGCCTGATCCGCCGCGTCCCGGGTCAGCGCTGCGCCCAGCCAAGCGATCACGCCCAGTGTCAGCGAGGCCGCCAGCAGCAAGACCAGAAAGGCCGGGTGAATCAGGAACAGCGCCAGCAAGAAGAACGGCACCCAGGGCAGGTCAACCACGCTGAGGATACCCCGCCCGGCAAAAAAACCGCGCAGGGCGCTGACGGCGTTAAGCGCGGGCAGATCGTTGCGGCGGCCTTCCGCGAGGACAATCCGCGCGCCCACACGTTCAAGCCAGTCGGCAGCTTGCGACCTCGCCCGATCCCGGAAGAATTCGACCAGCGCGTTTGCCAGCAGCGCCAGCGCGGCCACAATCCCCAGCAGCGCCAGCGTGTGCAGGTTGCCGCTTGGCACGACCCGGTCCAGCACATTCATCATGAACAGCGGCGAGGTCAGCACCGCAAGGTTGGTCACACAGGCAAACAGCACCAGCGGCGGGAAAAAGGATTTGGCGCGCCCCAGCACCATTTTCGACTGATCAGACATGCCGCCCCCGGGATGCACACGAAACAACTTGATCGCAGAGCCGCCCCAAGGCCGCTCTGCGCAGGATCCCGCAGGATCAGATGATGAAGTTGGATTCCGTCAGGTCGTCCGCGGACACCGACTTGATCAACAGGCTGTCACCGGCACCGGTTTTGTCGATGCCTTCAAGGTTGATCTCGACCGCCCAGCCATGGTCGATCATCCGGTCCTGGATGTCGGCATAGGTCAGCCCATAGGCGCTGAGGTCGATCAGGTCATGCTCGGTCTCGAAATCGTGGATCAGATCGCGCCCGCCGCCATGCGTGTGCACAAAGGTGTCGGACGCACCGTCACCGCTCCACTGACCGCCCCAAAGATGATCGTTGCCGGCGCCACCTTCCAGCGTGTCGCTGCCTGTGCCGCCAACCAGCTTGTCAACGCCGCCACCGCCGCTAAGGCTGTCATCGCCGGAAATCCCCAGCAGGAAATCGTTGCCAAGCCCGCCGTCCACGACGTCGTCGCCCTGTCCGGCGTGCAACGTGTCGTCCCCCGAGCCGCCTAACATGCTGTCGGCACCGGTCCCGCCATAGGCGCGATCGTTGCCGTCTCCGCCGTCGATATGATCATCGCCCGCTCGGGCATAGAACGTGTCGCTGCCGGCGCCACCGAACAGAGTGTCGTTCATGGCTCCGGTGAACATGGCGTCGTTTCCTTCGCCCCCGTCCATGTGGTTTGCGCCCTGGGTGTCGACCATCCGGTCGTTGCCCAGACCGCCGAACATCATGTCGTTGCCGACGCTGCCACCTAGGAAATCATCGCCCGAGCCGCCATCCATGGTGTCATCACCCGTGCCACCCTGCAGCGTGTCATTGCCAAAGTTGCCATAGATTTCGTCATTGCCGGCACCGCCGCGCAGCTTGTCGTCGCCCCCGTCATCCACGATGACGGACGGCTCACGCACCAGGACGGTCGCGGTCTGGTCAACCTCGGCAAAGGGATCGCCCGACCGCGGATCCACCGCGCCGTCGTTCGAGCCGGTCGATTGCGCGCTTGCCACATGTTCGGCCAGGGCGCTGCCGTTGTCCCAGTCCATGTGGATCTGATAGATGCCTCCTTCGGCCGCGGTCGAACTGTCCAGATCGTGGTCACCCCGGTTCAGGCCCGCATAAAGGTTGCCGTCTCCGTCCATGAACACCGCGCCATAGGCACCCTTGGCCATGCCATCGACCATCTCTCCGTCGACGAGCGTGTTGGAAATCGGAATTTCGGTGATCACCGGCGCGTTGGTGCCGTCAAAGTTGGACAGGTCGATCTTGACCACCTTGCCGTCCTGACCGTTCTGCGACGGCGCGACCACGGCGTAAAAGCTGTCGTCCTCCGCGTTATAGGCGATGTCATAGGTGCGCCCTTCGAACAGATCGGCCGGCAGATAGTAGTTTTCCACCGCCGGGTTGCCGTCGGCATCCAGATTGTCGACGTCGATCTTGGTGATCCGGTTGACCGAGGCCTGGAAGGTATAAAGGTTCCCCTCATCGTCGAAGTCGCCGACAAAGTCGCCCACCGGCGTCTCGCCGATGCGGTAGGCTTTGCCGCTCGCGTCGATCGCCACCAGATCGGTGGGCGACACCGGGTTGCCGACCGCGTCCACGCCTTCGGCCTTGGCAATGCCATAGATCATGTCGTCTTCGACATTGAAGCCGATCGCATTGACGCGCAGCCCTGTTGAAGGGCCGGCGTCGGTATAGGTTTCGGTCTCGACGTCAAAGACCTTCAGCTGGCCGTCGATCACCTGGTACAGGTTGGTCTGGCCGGGGGCAAAAGCGTCCACCGCAACATCGACACCGCCCACGTTGAGAGTGGAGTCGTAGCTGTAGATCGGCCCGCTGGTGTCGATCTCGGGGCCTGCGTTGGCGACCTGTTCATCGGTGGGCACGTTGCGAATGGTCAGCTCGCCCGGGCCACCCGTGCCGGTGAATTCGACATTCACCGATTCAAATACGCCCGAGGTCACGTCAAAGGTGCCGACCACTTCGTCATTGAACAGCACCTCGACCGATCCGGACGTTGCGCCGCCCGCAAGGTTCGACGCCAGCTCGAGCGACATGGAATAGCTTTGCCCCGCCTCGGTCTCAAAGCTTTGCGTCATTTCCGGCAGGCCGGTGGCCTCGTCATGGGCGATCGTCCACGCCCCGCCCTCGGCATGGGCCGCCATCGTGGTGGCCCCTTGCGCATTTGACAGGATGTTCGAACCGGCCATATCGCCATGGATCGTGTCATCCCCGTCGCCGGCGTTGATCGTATCGGCGCCAAGCCCCCCTTCGGCGGAATCGTTGCCCCATTGCAGGTTCAGGATATCCTGCCCCTTGCCACCAAAGGCCGTATCGTCGCCGGTGCCGCCATTGACGCGGTCATCGCCGGCACCGCCTGACAGAAAATCATTGCCGGCATTGCCCAGCAGCACATCGGCGCCGACCCCGCCAAAGATCACGTCATCCGACCCGTCGGCGTTCATGTGCGGGTCCGCCTCGGTGTTCACCGCGCTTGCGTCATAGACCCATTTTCCGTCCACCAGCGACCATTCCGATCCAGCGCCGCCGCCGACCAGCAGGTCGTTGCCGTCGTTGCCGGTGATGCTGTCCTCGCCCGTGCGCCCCTCAAGACGGTCATGCCCGGTCTCTCCGGCCTGGTTCTGTGCAGCCTCGCTTGACGGATCTGCGTACAGGCTGATGGTATCGATCAGCGGACCATAGCCGTTGTCCTCGCTCTCCAGCTCGCGGATCTCAAGCCGTTCGGTGTTGCCGGTCCCCGGCACGGACACCGTGTAGGTCGTCCATTGCGAAGACTCGTCCAGCGTGATGGTCGCCACGACCTCTCCGCCCCAGACGATCTCCATGCTCTCGCCTTCCGATCCCGGGCGCGCACGCGCGCTGATCTCAAGCTCGTAGGTGTCGCCGGCATAGGTTTCGACATCCTGAAACAGGCTGTTTGCCGAGCCACCGTGGACGTCCAGCTCGATCAGGCCGCTGCCGTCGCCTGACGTGATCCCGTTGTGGCCCTGCGCCCAGTATTCGATGCCGTTGCCGTTCGATTGCCACCCTTCGATCGCGTTTGCGACGTGCCAGCCCCCGGTCTCGGGCGTCTCCAGCAGGCTGTTGGTCAACAGCTGAACCCTGTCGGTTCCGGCCGAGGCCCCCGAGGTCGCACCGCCGCCGGACAACGTGTCGTCCCCGCCATTGCCCAGAATGGAATCGTCGGTCTGGTTGCCCTGGATCGCGTCTGCTCCATCAGATCCTTGTCGAAAATCGGTGCTCATGCGTAATCCCTCGCCGCAAATAACTCATGTGCGCTGGGGCATAGTTTTTATGGCTTAATGCGGGATGTACCCTTTGCCGCGCGGCCCCGGCGAAATATCTAAAATGCGTATGTTCTTCCCCAACACTGGTGCCGCACCCCGTGATCCCTGCCCTTCCTCCATCGCTGGACACCTGGTTTGCCGGGCGCGGCTGGTCGCTGCACCCGCACCAGACCGAGATGCTGGCGCGCGCGTCGGCACCTTCGCTGATGCTGGTTGCGCCCACCGGGGGCGGCAAGACGCTGGCCGGGTTCCTGCCGTCGCTGGCCGAGCTGGCGGATGGCACGCATCAAGGGCTGCACACGCTCTATGTCTCACCGCTCAAGGCGCTGGCGGCTGACATCAAGCGCAACCTGCGCACCCCCGTCGAAGAGGCGGGCCTGCCTATCCGCATCGACGACCGCACCGGCGACACCCCCGCCAGCCGCAAGAAGGCGCAGCGCGCCGACCCGCCGCACATCCTGTTGACGACGCCTGAGTCTCTGGCCCTTCTGGTCAGCTACGAGGACGCTCCGCGCATGTTCGCCGGGCTGAAGCGCGTGATCATCGACGAGATTCACGCTTTGGACGAATCCAAGCGTGGCGATCAGCTGATGCTGGCCCTGTCGCGCCTTCAGGCCCTGTGCCCCGGCCTGCGCCGCGTTGGCCTCTCGGCCACCGTCGAAGACCCCGAACGCATCGCCCGCACCCTCGCCCGGCACCCCGACCCCTGCGAAATCCTCTATGCCGACCCCGGCCCGCGCCCCGACATCACGATGCTCGAAACGCCCGAAGCGCCCCCTTGGGCGGGCGGCGGCGCGGCTTATGCGATCCCCGCAGTGCTCGACCAGGTGCGGCAGCACAAGACGACGCTGATCTTTCACAACACCCGTGCGCAGGCCGAGCTGTTCTTTCACAACCTGTGGCTTGCCAACGAGGGTGACCTGCCCATCGGCATCCACCACGGCTCGCTCGACCGGGCGCAGCGTGAAAAGGTCGAGGCCGCGATGGTGCGCGGTGATCTGCGTGCCATCGTCTGTACCGGATCGCTCGATCTGGGGATCGACTGGGGTGATGTGGACCTTGTGATTCAGATCGGCGCGCCCAAGAACGTCAAACGTCTGATCCAGCGCATTGGCCGCGCCAACCACCGCTACAACGCGCCGTCCAAGGCTCTGCTCGTGCCCGCCAACCGGTTCGAGATCGTGGAATGCGTCGCCGCTCTGGAAGCGGCCTATGAAAACGACCTCGACGGCGATCCCCCCGGCCCCGGCCCCCTCGACGTGCTGTGCCAGCATATCCTGATCGCCGCTTGTGCCGGTCCATTTTCGGCCGACGCCCTCTATGACGAAGTCCGCTCTGCCGGACGGTACCAGGGCCTGACCCGCGCCGAGTTCGACGATTGCCTCGAGTTCTGCGCCACCGGCGGCTACGCCCTGCGCGCCTATGACAAGTGGCAGCGCCTGCTGGAACGGGACGGGATGTGGCAGCTGCGCGACCCCCGCTCCGCCCGCCGCATCCGCATGAACATCGGCACCATTCAGGACACCGACACTCTCAAGGTGCGCATGCGCGGGCGGGGCAAACCGCTGGGCGAGATCGAAGAAGGCTTTGCCGCCACGCTCACCCCCGGTGACACGTTCCTGATTGGCGGACAGGTGGTGCGCTATGAAGGCCTGCGCGAGCTGACCGTCGAGGTCACGCGCCGCTCGGGCACCAAGCCCAAGATCGCCACGTTCATGGGCACCAAATTCGCCACCTCGACCCAGCTGTCGCATCGCATATTGCGTATGTTCCAACAGGACGACTGGCCCGAGCTTCCCGGCCATACCCGCGACTGGCTTGCCCTTCAGCGCCAGGTCTCGCGCCTGCCCGAACCGGGACGCCTGTTGATCGAGAGCTTTCCCCATGACGGACGTGCGCAGCTGGTCGTTTACGGCTTTGCCGGGCGCAACGCTATGCAGACTTTGGGCCTTCTGCTCACCAAACGGATGGAGGAGATGGGCCTTGCCCCCATGGGCTTTGTCGCCACCGATTACGCCGTCCTGATCTGGGGCCTCGATGCTGTGCATGACCCGACGCCGCTCTTTGATATCGCAGCGCTCGAAGCGGGCCTCGACAACTGGCTTGCCGGGAATGCCGTGATGAAGCGCACCTTCCGCGCCTCGGCCACCATCGCCGGCCTGATCGAACGCCGCCTGCCCGGATCGGAAAAGACGGGCCGCCAGGCGACCTTTTCGTCTGACATCCTCTATGACACTTTGCACAAATACGATCCCGATCACCTCCTTATGCGTGTCACCCGAACCGAAGCCATGCGCGGCCTCGTCGACTTTTCCCGCATCCGCGAGATGTGCGCCCGGGTTGGCGACCGGATCGACCTGATCGAGCCGGGCCGCATCACCCCTCTCTCTGCGCCCCTGTTCCTCGAACCCGGCCGGGTGCCCGTTGCGGGCCTTGCCAACGAACGCCTCCTCGCCGAAGAAGCTGCGCGGATCCTCTCCGACGCCGGCCTCGACCCGGCCCCGCCCAAACCTCAATGGCGCGTCGGCTGGTAACCCGCGAGGCACGCACGCCAGGGCGGGACGAGCCGCTTGCACCCGCGCTCAAGTTCCTGTTTTGTACCCGCCATGAGCAGCCTCGACTTCCCCTTCTGCGGCACAACCCTCACCGCGCGTCCCACCGGCGCTCTGTGGTGGAGTTCCGAACGCCTGCTCACCGTCTCGGACCTGCATTTTGGCAAATCCGAACGGCATGCCCGGCGCTCGGGCATCATGCTGCCCCCGTACGAGATCGACGACACGCTCGCCCGGCTCGAAGCTGACATCTCCGCCACCGATCCCGCCTTGGTGATCTGCCTCGGCGACAGCTTTGATGACCTCGCCGCCCAATCCGCCTTGACCCCGTCGCATATTGCCCGCCTCACCGCGCTTCAGGCCGGTCGCCAGTGGATCTGGATCGAGGGCAACCATGATCCCGGCCCCCTCGCCGTTGGCGGCACGCACAAGGCCGAACATACGGCCAGTCCTCTGACCTTCCGCCATATCGCCACCCCTGCCCGCGCCGAAATTTCCGGGCACTACCATCCAAAGGCCGCCATCCAAACCCGCGCCCGCACCGTCACGCGCCCCTGCTTTCTTGTTGATGCCGCCCGTGTGATCCTGCCGTCCTACGGCACCTATACCGGCGGCCTGCGCAGCGATGACCAGACCCTCTCCCGCCTGATGGCCGCGGATGCCCGGGCCATCCTCACAGGCCCCCGTGCCCTCGCCTTTCCCATGCCGCGCTATCTGGATGCCTGAGACTCTCGATCACAAAATCCGGGCCAGCTTTGCCCGCCAGTCTTTGATGGACACATTCGGCGCCCGGATCGACAGCATCGGCTCGGGCATTGTGACCCTTTCCGCTCCAATCCTTCCGCTGGCCCTGCAACAGCACGGTTATGCTCATGCTGGGCTGACATTTTCCCTGGCCGACAGCGCCGCGGGCTATGCGGCCCTGACCCTCATGCCGCCCGAGGCCGAGGTCCTGACCGCCGAGATCAAGATCAACCTTCTCGCCCCCGCCTCGGGCGACCGGCTCGAGGCCGTGGGCCGGGTCATCAAACCCGGGCGCCGCCTTGTGATCGTGCAATCCGACGTCTATGCCATCACCGGCAGCTCCCGCCGCCATGTTGCCATCGCCCAGGGCACGATGGTCCCCGTCACTCCGTCCTAGGGCGCGTCCTCAAATCCAATGTCCTTGTGCGACCCGTCGCAGAACGGCTTGGTCTTCGACGCGCCACAGCGGCACAAAAAAGCCCTTTGCCCCCGCGCAATCCTGTGCCCCGTCCCGCTCGTGATCTCGTGCGCGCCATCCAGCTTCAGCGGCCCGTCCTTGATCCTCTGCACCGCGACCTGCCCGCTCCCATCCGGTTCTGCATCCTTTGCCTCGGGCCTTGGCTCTCCGGTCGCCTCGAACCTGGCCTCGACATGCGCATAATCGCAAAAGGGCTTGTTCTTTGACTTGCCACACCGGCACAGCGTCGCCCTCCGGCACGCGGCACCCTCGATTTCCAGGTCGCCCTGCACAGCCAGCGGCCCGTTTTCCAGAACAGTCACCCGGTTTATGCCGGCCGCCGCCTCCTCCGCGCCCCCATCCAGCCGTTCAAAGCTCAAAGCGCCCGATGGACACGTCCGGATCATCGCCGCGATTTCTTCGGGATGCGCTGCGTCGGGATCGACCCAGGGGCGCTTGCGCGGGTCAAACACCTCCGGCAGTTTCAAAAAGCAGTTCCGCGCGTGAATGCACCGCGCCATGTCGAATGAAACCTCGATCGCCTCTCCGCGATAGCTGCGTGCCTTGCCCATGTGGAACCTCCCCTTCTGGCTCCAGCATGGGCAAGCCTTTTGTCAGGTCAAGCGGTAAGCCCCTCTGGCTCCTTGAGGCCGTTTGCGCGGCAGCATGCCGTG
>JAHDCH010000066.1:0-3621 GCA_020629995.1 Pseudaestuariivita sp.
CGCGCGATGCGCAAACGGTCAAGACCTGGCTGGATGTCGTGGCGGGCGAAGCGCACCATTTCGAGATTGCCGCCTAAGCCTCGCGCGCGCCCAGCAGCATGCCCAGCGACAGGATCGTCAGGCCCACACCGCCCAGCACCACCGCAGACGGCAGCGGATTGCCCAGACCAACCTCCCACAGGATCACCCAGCTGGGCGTAAGATATGTATAAGCCATGACCTTGGCCGCAGGCAGGCGCAGGGTGGCATAGTAGACCAGCGTAAAGGTGAACGACGTCGCCGCGAATGCCGTGTAAAAGACCGTGATCCAGACGATGGGCGGCAGCTGTGCCCAATCGGTGGCCGCGATGGCAGGCGCACCCACGACGCCTTGCACCAAGGCGCCCGCGATCAGCACCGACAAAGTGTACCCAAAGGGCGACGCCCCCCGGTTCATCATCCGTGACAGCGGGATGTAGATCGCGTGCGCCACCGCACCAAAGAAAAAGATCGCCTCGCCCCGACCGACTTCGAACGCCATCAGCGCCGCGAGGTCGCCGCGAAAGATCACCCAGACAGCCCCGATGCCGCCGATGCCCAGCGCCAGCGCCATGGGCGGCGTCAGCCTTTGCCGCAGCAGCAGCCACCCGAACCCCGCCGCCATCAGCGGCGTCAGCGTAAAGACCACCGCCGTGTTGACCGGCGGCGCGGTCTTCAGCGCTTCGAACATGGCGATGAAATAGGTGCAGAACAGGCCGCCCAGGATCAGGTAACGCCACGGGGCGACAAAATCGGTCCGCCGGACCGTCCCTGTGGCCCAGCCCAGCAGGGCCACAAAGGCCGCGGCACAGACAAACCGGATGAAATTCAGCGCAATCGGCGCAATCTCGTTGGCGGCCAGACCACCCAGGCTGAATGACCCCGCCACCAGAACCGAGAACAACAGCATGGCCAGGTGGCCGCGCGCAGCTTCGCTCACCGCGCGCCCCAGGTCCGCGCCTGCGCCTTGAGATGCGTCAGCAGCGCCTGAACCTTGCCCGACCTGTGCAGATCGACATGTGTGACCAGCCAGGTCGGCACCGTCCAGGCATCGTCAGGTTCGATCACTTGCGTCAGCTCAGGATGTTCGTTGCCGCCATAGACGGGCAAAAACCCGATCCCGGCCCCCGCGTAGACCGCCGATTCCAGCACCCGTGAATCGCCACTGACAAACGACACGTTCTCGTCCGGCACATTCTGCCGCAACCACCGCGAAAACGGCGCGCGCGACCCGCTTTCGTCGAAAGCGACAAACCGGTGCTTGGCAAGATCCGCGACCTTTTCCGGAAAGCCGTTGCGCCGGCCATATTCGGGGGACGCATACAGCGCAAATTTCATCTGAAAGAACGGCTGGACCACGTTGTCGGGCTGATCGGGCGGGTTGCCGGCCCGGATCGCCACATGCGCCTCGCCGTATTCCAGGCGAAACAGGCGTGATCCGGTCAGGTACCGCATGTTCAGCTGCGGATGCTCGGCCTGGAACGCCGCCAGGACAGGCACCAGCTGCGGCCCCATGCTTTCGACCGAAGTGACGACCAGCTCGCCCGCCACCTCTGATCCGCGGCCCTTGATCCGGTTGGTCAACTGGCTGAACTGATCGTCCGTGGCCTGCGCCACGCGCAAAAGGTCTTCGCCCGCCTCGGTCGCGGTATAACCCCGCGCGTGCCGCTGGAACAGCTTGGCACCCAGCCGCCCTTCCAGCGCGTCGATATGCCGAATCACCGTCGCATGGTGCACCCCAAGCACCTCGGCCGCGCCCGACACCGTCCCCATGCGCGCGACATGAAAGGCCGTGCGAATCTCATCCCAGCTGTCCATCCTGCCTCCTGTGCATTGTTGCACATTTCTGGCAGAATCATGCAGGTTTTCACAATAGCCAAGCGGGATTTGCCCGGTTTTGCCCCAACAAGCTGCGCCCGAGTGGAGCCAAAAACGCACCAATCGGCAGCAATCCGCGCTTTTTCCGCCCCAAACCTTTCAATATTGGAACATTCCGCGTGATGGCCCGTTGACCTTCCTGAACAAGGCGGTTCTAAAGGACCAAACTAAACTTGGAGTGCGACCTATGAAAAAGACTCTTCTCGCTGCGACGCTGGTCGCACTGACCACCTCGACCGCTTTTGCCGGTGGCAAAGACGCCGTCATCATCGAAGCCGAGCCGGTTGATCCGTTCGTGCCCGTTGCTGGCAGCAGCGCGAACCTGGGCCCCGTGGCCGTTGCCGCTGGTGCGATCCTGCTGATCGCAGCTATCGCTGCTTCGTCGGGCACCGACTGATATATTCAAGACTTCAAGGCTCTCCAGCCTTGACCTCGGAAGCGGTGCGCAGGATCTGCGCGCCGCTTCTTTGTTTTCAGCGCAGGCGCTGACTGCGCTTTTCCGCACACTGCATTGATATTTTCGCGCCTTATGTGCGCGACCGCAAAGCCCCAGATAGCTGTCACACCACAGCAACGAGGCTTGCCATGACAACCGTTCTTCACATCGACAGCTCCGCCCGTGTTCAGGGATCAGCGACCCGCGCACTCAGCGCAGCGCGCACCGACAGCCTGCAGGCCACGCACGTCCTGCGCCGCGACGTTGCACAGGATCCCCTGCCCTTTCTGACCGAGGCTTGGGTTGCCGCCAATTTCACCCCCGAAGCGGACCGCACCCCAGACCAGCGCGAGATTCTGGCGCTGTCCGACACGCTCGTCGCCGAACTCGAGGCCGCCGACGTCATCGTGATCGGTCTGCCGGTCTACAATTTTGGCGTGCCCGCCGCGCTGAAGGCCTGGATCGACCTCGTCGCGCGCGCCGGGCGCACCTTTCGCTACACACCCGACGGCCCCGTCGGCCTTTTGACAGGCAAACGCGCGGTGGTCGCCTTTGCGTCGGGCGGCACCCCCTTCGGAGCAGATTATGACTATGCCTCGCGCTACCTGACACAGGCCCTCGGCTTTCTGGGCATCACGGACGTTGAATATGTCCACCCGGTCGCTGACGCGGCCTGACCGCGGCGCGGCGGGTTGACAGGGGCCATCCCGCCGCGTATCGCCTCACCAATCAACCGGAGAGCCACGTCTTTCCGGTCCCGCCCCCTGCGGGATCGCCACCAGTCAGCGCGTTGCGCCCACTGGTGCGTTTGTCGTTTGGGGCATCGGTTCTTATCTCAAGGACCAACCTGAACCAACCGAAGGGGCGCCGCCCATGTTCGAAAATCTGTCCGACCGCCTGTCCGGCGTCTTTGACCGCCTGACCAAACAGGGCGCGCTCAGCGAAGACGACGTGAAAACCGCCCTGCGCGAGGTCCGCGTCGCCCTGCTCGAGGCCGACGTGTCGCTGCCCGTCGCGCGCGATTTCGTCAAGGCGGTGCAGGAAAAGGCAACCGGACAGGCCGTCACCAAATCGGTCACCCCCGGCCAGCAGGTCGTCAAGATCGTCCATGACGAGCTGCAGCAGGTCCTGACCGGCGATGGCGAACCCGGCGCTCTGAAGATCGACAACCCGCCCGCCCCGATCCTGATGGTCGGCCTGCAGGGCTCGGGTAAAACCACCACCACCGGCAAACTCGCCAAGCGCCTGACCGAGAAAGAGGGCAAGCGCGTCCTCATGGCCTCGCTCGA
>JAHDCH010000066.1:3721-11859 GCA_020629995.1 Pseudaestuariivita sp.
GGCCTGACCGGTCAGGTCGCGGTCGAGGTCGCCGAGGAATTCGACGGCAAGATCGGCATCTCCGGCGTGGTCCTCACCCGGATGGACGGCGACGGTCGCGGCGGCGCCGCCCTGTCGATGCGCGCCGTCACCGGCAAGCCCATCAAGTTCGTCGGCGCCGGCGAAAAGATGGACGCTCTGGAAACCTTCGAGCCCGAGCGCATCGCCGGCCGCATCCTCGGCATGGGCGACATCGTGGCCCTCGTGGAAAAGGCGCAGGAAACCATCGAGGCCGAACAGGCCGAAAAGATGATGCGCCGCTTCCAGAAAGGTCAGTTCAACATGAACGACCTGCGGAACCAGCTTGAACAGATGCTCAAGATGGGCGGGATGGAAGGCATGATGTCCATGATGCCCGGCATGGGCAAAATGGCCAAACAGGTCGAAGAGGCCGGCTTTGACGACAAGATCATCAAACAGCAGATCGCCATGATCCAGTCGATGACCAAGAAAGAGCGCGCCGCCCCCCAGATTCTCCAGGCCTCGCGCAAGAAACGCATCGCCCGCGGCTCGGGCATGGAGGTCTCCGACCTCAACAAACTGCTCAAGATGCACCGCCAGATGGCCGACATGATGAAAAAGATGGGCAAGGGCGGCATGATGAAAAAGGCCATGAAAGCCATGATGGGCAAAGGCGGCGGCATGCCCGGCATGGAAGGCATGGATCCCAAGGCTCTCGAAGCAGCCGCCAAGCAAATGGGCAAAATGCCCGGCGGCGGCCTCCCCGGCCTCGGCGGCGGCGCCCTGCCCCCCGGCCTCTCGGGCTTTGGCAAAAAGAAATAACGCCATGTCTTCTTCTCTTTCCAAATATGGCCCCCGGAGGGCCGACCTGCCCCGCGCGCCCCGGCCCGTTCATCGCGGCGCGCCCGCCATGGGTACAAAAACAGCCGCGCGGCGGCGCGTCCTTGAGGTTACCTTGTCATGATCCCCATCGACTGGATATTCGGCCTGATTGGCGGCCTGATGATCGGCGTCGCCGCGGCGGTGTTCCTGCTGGTCAATGGCCGCATCATGGGCGCATCCGGCCTGCTGGGCGGGCTGGTTGACGGTTCCGGGCGCGGCAACATGGCCGAACGGCTCGCCTTCATCGGCGGTCTTGTCGGCATGCCGCTTCTGCTTGCCTTCCTGAACGGCGCGCCCGCCACCAACCTGACCACCAGCCTGCCGATCCTGGTGATCGCGGGGCTGTGCGTCGGCATCGGCACCCGCATGGCCAATGGCTGTACCTCGGGCCACGGCGTCTGCGGTATTTCCCGCTTTTCGGTCCGCGGCATCGTCGCCACGCTGTGCTACCTCGTCGCTGGCGCGCTGGTCATGTTTGTCGCCCGCCACGTCCTGGGGGTGATCTGATGCGCGTCCTGATCGCTCTTCTGGCTGGCAGCCTCTTTGGCATGGGCCTGACGGTGTCCGGCATGACCGACACAGCCAAAGTGCAGGGGTGGCTCGACATCTTCGGTGCTTGGGATCCGACGCTGGCCTTTGTGCTGGGCGGGGCAATCCTGCCCATGCTCGCCGCCTGGGCCTTTGCCAACCGCCGCGCCACCGCGCTGCTGGGCACGCCCATCCCCGCCCCGTCCGAGCCGGTGATCGACCGCCGCCTCGTGATCGGCTCGGCGCTGTTTGGCACCGGCTGGGCGCTTGCCGGTCTCTGCCCCGGTCCGGCGATGGCCGTTCTGGGTCATGGCGGCTGGCCCGCACTGGCTTTCTTTGGCGCGATGGTCGCTGGCATGATCGCACAGCCGCATATCCCGATCCGGGTGCCCGCCAATGCAGCTTGAGACCGCCCGCCTCACCCTGCGCAAACCCGGCCCCCAGGACGCCGAGCGCGCCGTTGCATTCTTTACCAGCCCGCGCGCAGAGTTTGTGGGCGCGCCCTATACGCCGGGCAAGGCCTGGCGGCACTTTGCAGCCGAGATCGGCCACTGGGATCTTTTGGGTTTCGGGATGTGGGCCTTCTGCGCCAAGGGCAGCGATACTGCCCTCGGCCTTGCCGGGCCCTGGTGCCCCATCGACTGGCCCGAGAACGAGATCGGCTGGCTCACCTTTGACGGTGGCGAAGGCCACGGCTACGCGTTCGAAGCCGCCAATGCCGCGCTCGACCACGCCTATGGCACCCTCGGCTGGACCACCGCCGTCAGCTACATCGACCCGGCGAACACCCGCTCGATCGCTTTGGCCGAACGGCTGGGTGCCGCTCTGGACACGGACGCGCCCCAGCCCAAGCCCGACCAGCCCTGCCTTGTCTACCGCCACCCGGTGCGAAAGGTGGCCGCATGACAACCGTCACCTTCACCATCCCCGAGATCGAGACCCCGCGCCTGCGCCTGCGCGCACCCAAGGTGTCGGATCTGGAGACCTATATCGACTTCCGCGCCTCCGACCGCTCCAAAACGGTCGGCGGGCCCTATCCACGCCATACCGGCTGGGGCCAGTTCGCCGGGCTGATCGGCCATTGGGTGATCCGCGGGTTCGGCCGCTGGATGGTCGCCGACAAGGCCGACGATACGCCGCTTGGCATCGTCGGCCTCTACCACCCCGAAGATTGGCCGGAACCGGAAATCGCATGGTCCGTGTTTGACGCCGCCGAAGGCCGCGGCATCGCCTGTGAGGCGGCCCTCGCCAGCCGCGCCTACGCCTATGACACGCTTGGCTGGTCCGGGGCGATGTCCCTTGTCGATCCGGCCAACACCCGTTCGGTGGCTCTGGCCCGGCGGCTGGGCTGCACACCGGACGGCACCTACGACCACCCGACCTACGGCCTGATGCATATCTGGCGCCACCCCGCCCCGGAGACCCTCGCATGACAGATACCACCCAACGCGCCGCCGAAATCCTGGCCGAGCACCGCGCCTCGATCGACCGCCTCGATGCGATCCTGATCTACACGCTCGGCGAGCGCTTCAAACACACCCAGGCCGTGGGCAAGCTCAAGGCCGAACACGCCCTTCCGCCCTCCGATCCGGCCCGCGAGGCCAAGCAGATCGCCCGGCTCGAAGACTTTGCCAAGGACGCGGACGTCGATCCCGTCTTTGCCAAGAAACTGCTGAACTTCATCATCGCCGAAGTCATCCAGCACCACAAACAACACCAGACGTAGGATGGGTGCTCGCCACCCATCTTCCCACGCCATTCAAAGGAGAAACTCACAATGGCCATGAAAATCCGTCTCGCCCGTGGCGGCTCGAAAAAGCGCCCCTTCTATCGCATCGTCGCGGCCGACAGCCGCATGCCCCGCGATGGCCGCTTCATCGAAAAGCTGGGCACCTACAACCCGCTCCTGCCGAAAGACAGCGAAGACCGCGTCAAGATGAACATCGAGCGCATCAAGTACTGGCTGGACCAGGGCGCCCAGCCCACCGACCGGATCGCGCGCTTCCTCGAAGCGGCGGGCGAGCTGCCCAAGACCGAGCGCAACAACCCCAACAAAGCCGAGCCCGGCCAAAAGGCCAAGGACCGCGCCGAAGAGAAAGCCGCCAAGGCAGCTGAAGCCGCCGAGGCAGCCGCCGCACCTGCAGAAGAGCCGGCCGCAGAAGAAGCAGCCGCAGAAGAGACCGCAGAATAAGCGGCATGACAGCCCCCGGCGCCCCGCATTTCGACGCGGCCTTCCGCGACGACCTGCGCAGGCTCATGGCCTGGCGCCGGGACGTGCGTCATTTTCAGACGCATCCCGTGGACGAGGCAGTGCTCACGCGCTGCCTCTCTGCCTTTTCCGCCGCCCCCTCGGTTGGCCTCAGCGAGCCATGGCGCCTCATCCGCGTCAGCTCCCCCGCCGCCCGCGCAGCAGCAATCACCAATTTCGAAACCGCCAACGCACAGGCCCTTGCCGGATATGATGGCGAGGATGCCGAGACCTATGCGGGCCTCAAACTGTCGGGCATGCACCAAGCGCCCGTGCATCTGGCCGTGTTTTCCGACGAAGCCACGACCAAAGGCCGGGGCCTCGGCCGCGCCACCATGCCCGAGATGCTGCGCTATTCGGTTGTTGGCGCGATCCAGCTGTTCTGGCTGGCCGCCCGCGCCGAAGGGCTTGGCGTCGGCTGGGTGTCGATCCTCGACCCCGAGGCGCTGACCGAGGCGCTGGATGTCCCAAAGGACTGGCACCTCGTCGCCTACCTCTGCGTCGGCTGGCCCCGGGCCGACCACGCCACCCCCGAGCTTGAACGCGCAGGCTGGGAAGCCCGCGCCAAAAGCCTGATCGTCGAGGACCGCTGATGTTCCGTTTGATCCGCCTTGTGATCTTCGTCATGCTCGCCTTCGTGACCGGCGTCTTTTACGAACGCCTGGGCGCCAGTGAACGCTGCACCGCTGCGGGCGGAACCATGGAGGACGGCCTGTGCCGGATGACGCAATGACCGAGACTGTTTGTGTCGGCACCATCGCGGGCGCTTACGGCGTGCGCGGAGAGGTGCGCCTCAAGAGCTTTACCGCCGAACCGACCGGCATCGCCGACTACGGCCCCGTCCAGACCGAGGATGGCGCGCGCCGCTTCACGATCAACCTGATCCGACCGGTCAAGGGCGGCTTTACCGCGCGCCTGATCGGGATCGAGACCAAGGAACAGGCCGACGCGCTCAAGGGCACGCGCCTCTACCTGCCGCGCACCGCGCTGCCGTCGCTGCCCGATGACGAATTCTACCACGCCGACCTGATCGGACTTGAGGTGTTCGACACCGGCGGAGAGGCCGTCGGCCGCGTCAAATCGGTGCAATCCAACGGCGCCGACGACCTGCTCGAGCTGCACGGCCCCGGTCTCAAGAACACCGTCCTTCTGCTGTTTACCCGCGCCAATGTGCCCACTGTCGATCTGGCCGCAGGCCGCATCGTGATCGACCCGCCCGAGGGCACGTTCTGAGCGTCCGTCCCCCCTTTCGCCTGACCCCGCTGGGCGTGGCGCTGTCTTATGTGCCGCTCTATGCCGGGCCGGTTCTGACCGGGCTGGCCTGCCTCACCGCATGGTCAATTCCCGCGTTTGGCCTGATCTTTGCGGCGCTGGTGCTGTATGCACGGCCCGGCCAGTCCGCAGTCGCGGCCTGCGTGACTGTCGCGCTCAACATCGCCATCGCGGGCCTGCTGTATGCGGCGGGTCTGGGCCTGTCCTATCTGACCGGCCCGGTAGAGGGCCTTTTGTGGATGACGCTCGGCTTGTCGGCGCTCAGCGCGGTCTGGCTGGCGCACCGGTATCGCAACCTCGCGCAGATGGACGCGGCGCTGGACGATGCTCTGACCGGGATGAAGGCCGAGTTTGCCGATTGGGAAGACGTGCTGGCCGATGGCGGAGCGCCCCAGCGCCTGCTCGCGGCGCTCGAACATGGGCGCGAGGTCGCACCAGAGGATCTGCCCGGGATCCTGAACGCGCTGAACGCCGCCGATCCGCGCGTTCTGGCCCGCGACGTTGCCCGCCATGCGGACATGCACGCGAACGGCCTCAGGGTGGCGCTGGCGTGGTTTGCCCAAGACATTGTGCCGCGCGATCTGCTGTCCGGGCCCGAGCTTGAAGACCTGCTCGAAGACGCCGCCCAAGCGGGATGGGAGGCCGAAGCCGCGCCGCTGGCCGCCCGCTTTGCCACGCGCTGAGGGTTGCAAACCGCCGCCCCCTGCCGATACCCAAGGGCCATGTCCGACACGCCCCGCTCATACGGTCGCAAGACCATCCGCCCCACGCTCACGCCAAAAGAGCTGATCACGCCGACGCCCGCGCTCAAGGGCGCATGGGCCGCGCGGGTCATCACCCTCTTCCCCGAGCTC
Source organism: Pseudaestuariivita sp. (assembly GCA_020629995.1). GTDB lineage: Bacteria > Pseudomonadota > Alphaproteobacteria > Rhodobacterales > Rhodobacteraceae > Pseudaestuariivita. Next base: position 9,506 of record JAHDCH010000066.1, read on the forward strand.
TTCCCCGGCGCGCTGGGGGCCTCGCTGACCGGCAAGGCGCTGCAGGACGGGCTCTGGTCGCTCGACACCGAAGACCTGCGCAGCCATGGCATCGGCAAGCATCGCAACGTCGATGACACGCCCGCGGGCGGCGGCGCCGGTATGGTGCTGCGGGCTGATGTGGTTGCCTCGGCCATTGACGCCGCGCGCGGCCCCGGCCCCCTGATCTACCTGTCGCCGCGGGGCCCCGCTTTTTCGCAGGAAAAAGCGTACCAGCTGGCACAAGGACCGGGCGTCACGCTGCTCTGCGGGCGGTTCGAAGGGGTGGATCAGCGGGTGCTGGACGCCTACGGGATCGAGGAAATCTCGATCGGCGACTACGTCCTGACGGGCGGAGAGATCGCCGCGATGGCCCTTCTGGACGCCACCGTGCGCCTGATCCCCGGCGTTCTGGGCAACGCCGCCTCGACCGAGGAAGAAAGCTTTTCCGCCGGTCTGCTGGAACATCCCCAATACACCCGCCCCGCCTCGTGGGAAGGGCAGGACATTCCCGCTGTGCTGACATCGGGCAATCATGGTGCGGTGGCCAAATGGCGGCGGGCCGAGGCCGAAGCGCTGACAAAAGACCGTCGCCCCGACCTCTGGGCGCGCTATGTGGACGCAGATGACCAAGACAACTGACATGATCCTCGGCGCGCTGGTCGCCGATGCCGCCGCCCGGGGCCTGCACTGGCTCTATGATCCCGCCCGCATCGCAGAGGTGGCCGCCGCTCATGGCTCGGCCGCCTTTGTGCCGATTGACCCTGCGCATTACGCCGACGTGGCGGGCGTGTCGGTCCATGCACCCGGCACCGACGGCCAGCAAACGCAATATGGCGAAGCTTTGCTTTTGGCCTTGCGGGTTTGCACCGCCAAAGGCGGGTTCGACACCGCCGCCTATCAGGACGCCTATGCCGCGCATTTCGGCCCGGGCGGCACCTATGTCGGCTATATCGACCGGCCCACGCGTGGCACGCTGGACAACCTTGCCCGGTCGGTCACCGACCCCTCGGGGGTGGACGACGACCAGATGCCGGCACTGGCGACCCTGCCCGCGGTGGTGGCCGCCCACGCAGGCCAGGCCGATCTGGAGACGCCGGTGCAAAACGCCATCGCCGTGACCAATGTGCACGATGACGCAAGGCTTTATGGGTCGGCTGCGGCCCGCATGATGGCCGCGGTGCTGGATGGCGCGCCGCTGGGCGACGCCTTGCGCTCCAGCGCGATTGCCGCCGTGGATGCCGCGCTGAACGCACCCGAGACAGACAGCGTGGCCTATGGCGAGGTCACGGGCCGTGCCTGCCACCTGCCGCAGGGCGTGCCGCTGGTCGCGCATATCCTGTCGCGCGCCGGGTCCTTTTCGGATGCGGCTGAACTGAACATCCGCGCGGGCGGCGACAGCGCGGGGCGCGCGATCCTCCTTGGGGCGCTTGCCGGGGCGCAGTGGGGCGTGGGCGGCGCACAGGGCATTCCGCTGGCCTGGGTCAGCCGCACCCAAAGCGCCGCCGAGGCGATTGACCTGATGACCGGCTGATTGCCGGGCTTTGTGCACGCACGCCTCTTGATCGAACCCGCTCTGCGCTGTAATGGGGCGCATCCAGACACCGCACGGGGCGACTCGGGCGGGGTTTGGCTTTTCAAAGAACAGCTGCCGGGGCCGTCCCGGTAGACATCTCCGCGGGCAAACCGTGATGACATAAAGGAGTGGTCCCATGGACCTGATCGCAGAACTCGAGGCGGAACAAGTCGCCTCGCTGGGGAAAGACATCCCCGACTTCAAAGCCGGTGACACCATCCGCGTCGGCTTCAAGGTGACCGAAGGCACCCGCAGCCGTATCCAGAACTACGAAGGCGTGTGCATCAGCCGCAAGAACGGCGAAGGCATCGCCGGTTCGTTCACCGTCCGCAAGATTTCCTTTGGCGAAGGCGTCGAACGCGTGTTCCCGCTGCACTCGACCAACATCGACAGCATCACCGTGGTCCGCCGCGGCCGTGTCCGCCGCGCCAAGCTGTACTACCTGCGCTCGCGTCGCGGTAAATCGGCGCGTATCGCCGAACAGACCAATTACAAACCCAAGTCCAACGGCTGAGAGGAGACGGCACGATGAAAAAGGATACCCATCCCGACTACCACGTCATCGACGTCAAGATGACCGATGGCACCATCATCAAGATGCGCTCGACCTGGGGCAAAGAGGGCGACACCCTCTCGCTCGACGTTGACCCGACCGTGCACCCGGCCTGGACCGGTGGCGGCACCCGCCTGCTCGACGCCGGCGGCCGCGTGTCGAAGTTCAAGAAAAAGTACGAAGGCCTGGGCTTCTAAGCCACGCCTT
>JAHDCH010000067.1:0-8740 GCA_020629995.1 Pseudaestuariivita sp.
GATCCGTTCTTTTACGGCTCGTTCATGCACCTGCACGTGCGGCTCGAAGGGATTGTCCCGGTCGAGATCGTGCCGGGGATCACCGGCATGTCAGGCTGCTGGACGGCAACGGGCGTGCCTGTCACCTGGGGTGACGATGTGCTGACCGTCTGCATGGCGACCCTGCCCGAAGATGAGTTGACGCGCCGCATCGCCGAAACCGACGCGTTGGTGGTCATGAAGATCGGCCGCAACCTGCCCAAACTGCGCCGCGCGCTCGAAGCGGCGGGCAAGCTGGAAGACGCCTGGCTGGTCGAGCGCGGCACGATGCAGGGCCAGAAGGTTCAGATGCTGTGCAAGGTCACCGGCGAAGTGCCCTATTTCGCCATTTGCGTGATCCACGGGCAGGGGCGCAGGCCATGAGCGGCTGGGTCATCATCGCTGGGCTTGGCCCGGGGGATGACGCGCTTGTGACGCCCGAGGTGACGGCGGCGCTGGCCGAGGCAACCGACATCGTCGGCTATATCCCCTACGTGCGCCGGGTGGCCCCGCGCGACGGGTTGACGCTGCACGAAAGCGACAACCGGGTCGAGATTGACCGCGCAAGCCACGCGCTGACGATGGCCGCCGAGGGGCGGCGCGTCGTCGTTGTGTCCTCGGGCGATCCCGGCGTCTTTGCCATGGCGGCGGCGGTGTTCGAAGCGATGGAAGACCGCCCGGACTGGCAAGCGCTGGACGTGCGCGTCCTGCCGGGGATCACCGCGATGCTGGCGGCGGCGGCCCGGATTGGCGCGCCGCTGGGGCATGACTTTGCCGCGATCAACCTCAGCGACAACCTCAAGCCCTGGGACGTGGTGGTGCACCGCCTGCAGCACGCCGCCCGCGGCGGTTTTGCCATGGCGTTCTACAACCCGCGTTCGAAATCCCGTCCGCACCAGTTTGGCGACGCGCTAAAGGTCCTGCGGGCCGAGCTGCCCGGCAATGTGCCGGTCTTTTTCGCCCGGTCGGTGACCAAACCCGAAGAAGAGATCACCGCCGTTCCGCTGGCCGAGGCCACGCCCGAGATGGCCGACATGCGCACGGTGGTCATCGTCGGCACCGCCGCGACGCGCGCGGTCGGGCGGCATCACTACACGCCCAGGTCGGTGTCGTGACCCAGCCAGCGCAGCACATCGGGCACCGAGCGGCAGACCTGCCGCGCCGGAACATCAGGCCGCGCGATCACGATGACCCGCAGCCCCAGCGCCGTCGCCGCGTCCAGCTTGCGCCGGGCCGAGGGCGCTCCGCCGTTCTTGGCCACCACATGGGTGATCGCGTGATGCTCCAGCAGGGCGCGCTCATCCTCGGCGCTGAACGGGCCGCGCCCGGTCAGGACGTGACACTCGGGCAAGGCAGGTGGCGCAGCGGGCGGATCGATCATCCGCAGCAAATAGAAATTGTCGGGCTTGGGTGCAAAGGCGTCGACGTTCTGTTTTCCGATAGCCAGAAAAACGCGCGCCCCGCGATCCGGCAGGACAACCAGCGCGCCGGGAATATCGGGCACCGGGGTCCAGCCGGGCTCAAGCGACCAGGGCGCGCGCTCCAAGGCGCAGAGCGCCGTTGCAGTCTCGGCACATGCGGCGACAGCATTGGCGCTCATCCCGGCGGCAAACGGATGGGTGGCATCGATCACATGCGTGATCTTTTCGGCATGCAAATACGCGATCAGGCCCGGCACACCGCCAAACCCGCCAGACCGCGTGGGCAACGGCTGGGCGATGGGCGCGGCAGTCACGCCGGCATAGGAAAACACGGCATCACAGCCGCGCTCGGCCAGAGCCTGCGCCATGCGGGATGCTTCGGTTGTGCCGCCCAGAAGGAGGATGCGCATGGCTGATCCCTGGCTCACGATCATCGGTCTGGGCGAAGATGGCCTTGCAGGGCTGACAGATGCAAGCCGCGCCGCGCTGGATGCCGCAGAACATGTGTTCGGCGGGCCGCGCCATCTGGCTTTGGCAGGCGTTGCGGGCACGCCCTGGCCCGTTCCCTTTTCGACAGCGCCTTTGCTGGCCTGCCGGGGCGCGCGCACTGTGGCGCTGGTGTCGGGCGATCCGTTCTGGTTTGGCGCAGGCGGGTCGCTGATGGCTGACCTGCAACCCGGCGAATGGACGGCGCATCCCGGCCGTTCAGTGTTTCAGCTGATCGCGGCGCACCTTGGCTGGCGGATGGAAGGCACCGCCTGCCGCGGCTTGCACGCTGCCCCCTTTGCGCAGCTATTGCCGGATCTGGCCCCGGGCGCGCGGGCCATTGTCACCTTGCGCGATGGCGCTGCACCGGCGGCCTTTGCCGGCTGGCTGACCGACCGGGGCTATGGCGCCAGCCTCTTGCATGTGTGCGAGGCGATGGGCGGGCCAGACCAGCGCCTGCGCAGCACCCGCGCGGATGGCTTTGATCTGGGCCAGACCCGCGATCTGGTCGCCATCGCCGCCGATCTGTGCGGCCCGCCCCTGCCGAGACTGCCCGGAAGGGCAGAAGAGGACTTTGCGCATGACGGGCAAATTTCGAAACGCCACGTGCGCGCGCTGAGCATTCTTGCCCTCGGGCCACAGCCCGGCGCGCATCTGTGGGATCTGGGCGGCGGATCGGGCGCGATGTCGGTCGAGTGGTGCCTTGCCGCACAGGGCGCGACCGCCGACACGATCGAAGCGCGCGAAACCCGCAGCGCCAACATCGCGCAAAATGCGCAGGACTACGGGCTGGGGGCACGCATCACCGTCCATACCCGGACCCTGGAGGGGGCCGACAGCCTGCCCGGCACCCCGCCCGACGCGGTCTTTTTCGGCGGCGGCGCGACGGCCGCTCTGGTGGCCGCCGTCTGGGACCGGGTCGCGCCGGGCACGCGCCTTGTGCTCAACGCCGTCACGCTGGAAACCGAAGCGCTGGCAAGCGCTGAGCACGCCGCACGCGGCGGCAGCCTGACCCGGATCGAGATCGCCGAAGCCGCGCCGCTGGGCCGGTTTCGCGGCTGGACCGCCGCCCGACCCGTCGTGCAATGGAGCGTCACGCGATGATCGTCGCGGGGCTTGGGTTTCGCGCCAGCGCGACATCTGACGGTTTTGCCGCGATGCTGGCCGGGCACGAGGTCACGCATCTGGCCGTTCTGGCCGAAAAGGCCGCGCATCCGGGGCTGATCGCCTTTGCCGCGCGGGCCGCTCTCCCGATCGTGGAAATCGCCAGCGTCGCGGGCACGCCCACACTCAGCTGTTCGCCGCGGATCAAGGCCCGCTTCGGCACCGGATCGCTGTGCGAAGCGCTGGCTGTCAGCGCCGGACGCAACGCACGGCTTGCCCTGCCGCGCCAAGTATCGCAGGACGGCACCATCACGCTGGCCATCGCCAAGGGAGAGGCTCCATGACAGTGCATTTCATCGGCGCAGGCCCCGGCGCTGCCGACCTGATCACCCTGCGCGGGCGCGACCTGATCGCCGCCTGCCCGGTCTGCCTTTATGCCGGGTCGCTGGTGCCCGAGGCGCTGTTGTCGCATTGCCCCGAAGGCGCGCGCATCATCAACACAGCGCCCCTGTCGCTGGACGAGATCATGGACGAGATCACCGCCGCCCATGCAGCGGGCCATGACGTGGCACGGCTGCATTCGGGCGATCTGTCGGTCTGGTCGGCCATGGGTGAACAGCTGCGCCGCCTGCGCGCGGCCGGCATTCCCTTTGACGTGACACCTGGCGTGCCTGCCTTTTCAGCGGCCTCGGCCTTGCTTGCGCAGGAACTGACCCTGCCCGGCGTCGCGCAATCGGTCGTCCTGACCCGCACCTCGGGGCGCGCCACGCAAATGCCGCAAGGCGAAACCCTGGCCAATTTCGGCGCCACCGGCGCCACGCTGGCGATCCATCTGTCGATCCATGTCGCGCAAAAGGTCCGGGACGAGCTGATCCCCCATTACGGAGCCGACTGCCCCGTTGCCATCGTGTGGCGCGCCTCGTGGCCGGACGAACAGATCCTGCGCGGCACGCTGGCCACGCTGGTCGAGGATGCGGCCAAAGGACCCGGGCGCACGGGCCTGATCCTGGTCGGTCCGGCGATTGGCGCGCAAAGCTTTGACGAAAGCCGGCTGTATGCGGGCGATTACGACCGGCGCTACCGGCCTGTGGGCACCGATCCGCGCTTTCCGGCGGGCAGCGAATGACACCCGGGCTGGTGATCTCGGCCGCGTCCTCGGGCAGTGGCAAAACTACGGTGACGCTGGGCCTGCTGCGCGCGCTGGCAAGGACGGGCGTGGCGGTGCAGCCGTTCAAATGCGGGCCCGACTACATCGACCCGGCCTTTCATGGCGCAGCGTCCGGCCGGGCCTCGGCCAACCTTGACAGCTGGGCCATGCCCGAAGCGACCTTGCGCGCCCGCATCGGCGCGGCGCAAGGCGACATCGCGCTGGCCGAAGGCGCGATGGGCCTGTTTGACGGCGTGGCGCTGCCCGGCGCGATGGGAACAGGCACCAGCGCCGATATTGCCGCGCTGACGGGCTGGCCGGTTGTGCTGGTCGTGGATGTCTCGGGACAGGCCCAGACGGCGGCAATGGTCGCGCGCGGTGTGCAGGGGTTTCGCAAAGGCGTCGAGCTGGCCGGTGTGATCCTCAACCGTGTCGCGTCGCCGCGCCACGAACGGCTGGTGCGCGACGGGATGGAACAGGCGGGGATCCGCGTCTTTGGCGCCTTGCCCCGCCGGACCGAGATCGCCATGCCCGAACGCCATCTTGGCCTTGTGCAGGCCGGCGAGCAGGACGGGCTGGATGACATCATCAACGCGCTGGCCGATCTGGTGTCCGAACATCTGGACCTTGATGCCCTGCGGTCGGCTGCCCGGGGTGGGCTGAGCGGTGGAGACCTGCCGCGTCTGCGCCCCCCCGGTCAGCGCATCGCATTGGCCAAGGACCGCGCCTTTTCCTTTGTCTATCCGCATCTGGTGGACGCATGGCGCGCGGCGGGGGCGGACATCCTGCCGTTTTCGCCTTTGAACGACGAGGCGCCCGACGACAGCGCCGATTGCGCCTGGTTGCCAGGAGGCTATCCCGAGCTGCATGGCGGCGCGCTGGCGGCTGCCACGCGGTTCCGCGAAGGGCTGCGCGCCTTTGCGGCCACCCGGCCCGTTCATGGCGAATGTGGAGGCTACATGGCCTTGGGCGAAGGCTTGGTGGACAAGGACGGCGTGCGGCACCAGATGGCGGGTCTTTTGGGGCTCGAGACCTCATACGCCAAGCGCAAGATGCATCTGGGCTATCGCGCGGCGAGCCTGTCGGCCCCGATGCCCGGCTGGGACGCAGGGGCCGAGTTGCGCGGGCATGAATTCCACTATTCCACGATCCTGTCGCAGCCCGATGCGCCGCTGGCCCACGTGACCGATGCAACCGGCGCGGCTGTGGCCGAAACAGGCTCGGTCCGCGGACATGTGTCGGGCACGTTCTTTCACCTGATCGGAGGCGCGGCGACATGAGCGGGTTTGTCAGCTTTGTCTCTTCGGGGCCGGGTGATCCCGAGCTGTTGACGCTCAAGGCTGTCGACAGGCTGGGCCGCGCCGACGCCGTTCTGTACGACGATCTGTCGTCCGGCGCGATCCTCGATCATGCGCGCGAGGGTGCGGATCTGGTGGGCGTCGGCAAACGGGCCGGACGCCCATCACCCCGGCAGGATCACGTCAGCCGTCTGCTGGTTGATTACGCGCGCACCGGCCAGCGGATCGTGCGGCTCAAATCCGGCGATTCCGGCGTGTTTGGCCGGCTCGAGGAAGAGATCGTCGCGCTGATCGATGCAGGCATTCCGTTCGAAGTGATCCCGGGCGTCACTTCGGCCAGCGCCGCCGCGGCCGCGGTCGGCATTCCGCTGACCCGCCGCCTGACCGCGCGGCGTCTGCAATTTGTCACCGGGCACGACGTGGCCGGCAAGCTGCCCGAAGACCTGAACATGGCTGCCCTGGCCGATCCGCAGGCCACAACCGTAGTCTACATGGGCAAACGGACCTTTCCCGCCTTTGCCAGCGCACTGCAACAGGCCGGCCTGCCTTCGGACACCCCCGCCATGCTGGCCGAGGGCGTGTCGACAGATGCCGAGCGCATCACCGCCAGCACGGTTGCGACGCTGGCCGCCGCGCTGGAAGAGGGCATCAGCACGGCCCCTGCCCTGATCTTCTACGGTGCGCTGATGGCCCCCACGCAAGAGAGCCCGGCGTGATCCGCCTGAGCCTGATTGGCATAGGGTCGGGCAATCCCGAGCACCTGACGCTGGAGGCCGTACGCGTTCTGCAAGAAGCTGATCTGGTGCTGATCCCGATGAAAGACGGCGGCAAGGGCCAGTTGGCAGAACTGCGCGACGATGTCTGCGCAACCCACGCGCCGCATGTGCCGATTGCGCGGTTCGACATGCCGGTGCGCGACCCCGCGATTGCCGATTACGAAACCCGGGTCAACGCCTGGCACGATGCGATTTCGGACCGCTGGCAAGACGCCCTGTCGCCGCTGGGCGGGTCGGGCCATGCGGTGCTGCTGGTGTGGGGCGATCCGTCGCTCTACGATTCCACGCTGCGCATCGCGGCCCGCGTGGCCGAACGGGTGCCGCTGGAGATCGAGGTGATCCCCGGCATCACATCGGTGCAGGCTCTGACGGCCAGCTTTGCCGAACCTCTCAACACGCTGGGCGGGGTGATCACCATCCTGCCCGCCCGCCGCCTGCGCGAAGGTGGCTGGCCCGAAGGGGCCGACACCGTCGTGGTGATGCTGGACGAAGCGACCAGCTTTGACACTTTGCCCGGTGACACGCTGGTCTGGTGGGCCGGTTATGCCGGAATGGCGCAAGAGGTGCGCGACCAAGGCCCGCTGGCCGAGGTGCTGCCGCGCATCCAGGCCGCCCGGGCCGAAGCCCGTGCGCGCCACGGCTGGATCATGGACATCACGATGCTGCGCCGCCCCTGATTGGGCCTAACGCTGCGCCGACTGCCAGTCAGGGTGCATCCAGGGCTCGAGGTTGGACGCCGGCAGCGGCACGCGGTCCAGCACGTGGTCCGAGATCTTTTCGCCCACCATGATCGACGGCGCGTTAAGGTTGCCATTGGGGATGCGCGGAAAGACCGAGCTGTCCGCCACCCGCAGCCCGTCCACCCCGATCACCCGACCATGCGGATCCACCACCGTCATCGGGTCGTCATAGGCGCCCATCCGGCAGGTCCCGCAAGGGTGATAGGCGCTTTCGACATGGTCGCGGATGAACTCGTTCAGCGCCATGTCCGATTGCACGGCATCGCCCGGTTGAATCTCGTGATCCACGAACGGCTGCATGGGTTCTTGCGCGAAAATCTCGCGGGTCAGGCGGATGCAGCTGCGGAAATCCTCCCAATCGGAGGGGTCCGACATGTAGTTGAACAGGATATTCGGCGCGTCCTCGGCCCGGTTCGACGCAAGCGTGACCGCCCCCCGGCTGACCGAGCGCATCGGCCCCACATGCGCCTGAAATCCATGCCCTGCCGCGGCAACCTGCCCGTCATAACGCACGGCGATGGGCAGGAAGTGATACTGGATATCGGGATAGCGCACGCCCGGTTTCGACCGGATGAACCCGCCTGATTCAAACTGGTTCGACGCGCCAAGCCCGCGCCGCGCAAAAAGCCATTGCGCCCCGACCCAGGCCTTGCCGAACAGGGACCAGTACTTGGCCAGCGTGATCGGCTGTTTGGAGGCGAACTGGATGTACAGCTCGAGGTGATCCTGCAGGTTCTGGCCCACGCCGGGCCGGTCCGCGACCACGTCGATCCCGTGCTCGGCCAGATGCGCGGCAGGCCCGATGCCTGACAGCATCAGCAGCTTGGGCGAATTGATCGACGAGGCCGCAACGATCACCTCGTGCCGCGCGCGGATCACCCGGCGCTGGCCCCGGGCGCGGATATGCACGCCTGTCACGCGCTTGTCCTTGTTGATCTCAAGCCGTGCGGCCAGCCCTTTGACCAACGTGCACAGCCCCGTCTTGAGCGCGGGGCGCAGGTAGGCATTGGCCGCCGACCAGCGCCGCCCGTTGTGCACGGTCATGTCCATGGGGCCAAAGCCCTCTTGCCGGTGGCCGTTGTAGTCGCCTGTCTCGGCATAGCCCGCCGCTTCGGCCGCCTGAACGAAAGCGCTGTGCAGCGGGTTGTCGCGCGGACCGCGCGTGACGTGCAAAGGCCCGTCCGATCCGCGCCAGTCGGCATCGCCGCCCTGCCCGCCGTCATCCCAGCTTTCCATCCGCTGGTAGTAGGGCAGCACGTCGGCATAGCTCCAGCCATCTGCGCCGCTTTCGGCCCAATGGTCGAAATCGCCCGCGTTGCCGCGCACATAAACCATCCCGTTGATCGAGGATGACCCGCCGACCACCTTGCCGCGCGGACAGGCCAGACGCCGCCCGCCCAAATGTGGCTCGGGCTGCGACTGGTAGCCCCAATCGTAGCGCGACATGTTCATCGGATAGGACAGCGCCGCCGGCATCTGGATGAACGGGCCCGCATCGGTACCGCCGTATTCGATCACGATCACCGTCTTGCCCGCCTGCGTCAGGCGGTAGGCCATGGCACAGCCTGCACTGCCCGCGCCTACGATCACATAATCGGCGTGCTGCATCAGAACGGCGCCTCGACATCGCCCATGCGGACGTAGACCGATTTGACCTGGCTGTAGTGGGCGATGGCTTCCTTGGAATTCTCGCGCCCCACGCCCGAGGCCTTGATCCCGCCAAAGGGCGCCTCGACCGGGGCGTCGTTGT
>JAHDCH010000067.1:8840-11745 GCA_020629995.1 Pseudaestuariivita sp.
CCCACGCCCGAGGCCTTGATCCCGCCAAAGGGCGCCTCGACCGGGGCGTCGTTGTAGGAGTTGATGAAACAGCTGCCCGCCTGAAGCGCGCCGATCACCCGGTGGCCTCGCGTAAGGTCCGAGGTGAACACACCTGCGGACAGGCCGAATGCCGTGTCGTTGGCGCGGGCGATCGCCTCTTCCTCGGTGTCGAAATCGAGCACGGCCATCACCGGGCCAAAGATCTCTTCCCGGGCGATGGTCATGTCATCGGTCACATCGGCAAACACGGTGGGCGGCAGGTAGAACCCATCGCGGTCCATCCGCGCCCCGCCCGCCACCAGCCGCGCACCTTCGGCCTTGCCTTTGGCGATATAGCCTTCGACGATCTCCATCTGGGCCTTGCTGACCATGGGGCCAAAGGTGGTCGCTTCATCCAGCGGATCACCTATCACCGCGCCTTCCAGCCGTTCGGCAAGGCGGGCAAGGAACGCCTCCTTGATGCCCTTTTGCACAAACACCCGCGTGCCGTTTGAACAGACCTGACCCGACGAATAGAAATTGCCCAGGATCGCGCCGCCCACGGCATTGTCGAGATCGGCATCGTCAAAGATCAGCAGGGGCGATTTGCCGCCCAGCTCCATCGTGACATGCTTCATCCCTTCGGCGGCGGCGGCATAGACCTTGCGCCCCGTCGGCACCGACCCGGTGAGAGAAACCTTGTCGACGCGCGGATCGGTGACCAGCGGCGCGCCCACGGTGCCTGTGCCCTGAATGACGTTGTAAAGACCCGCGGGCAGGCCCGCCTTGTGCAGGATCTCGGCCACTTTCAGCGCGCAAAGCGGCGTTGTCTCGGACGGTTTGAAGATCATCGCATTGCCCAGCGCCAGCGCCGGCGCGCCTTTCCAGCAAGCGATCTGGGTGGGGTAATTCCATGCACCGATCCCGACGCACAGGCCCAGCGCCTCGCGGCGGGTATAGACCCAATCCTGTCCCAGCGGGATGTGTTCGCCCGTGATGCTGCCCGCGAGGCCGCCGAAATACTCGAGCGCATCCGCGCCCGAAGTGGCGTCGACGCAAAGCGTCTCGGACAGGGGTTTGCCCGTGTCGCAACTCTCCAGGATCGACAATTCGCGGTTGCGGTCGCGGATCATGTCGGCGGCGCGGCGCAGGATGCGGCCGCGCTCGGTGCCGGACATCGCGGCCCATGCGCCCTGCGCGGCGCGCGCGCTGGTGATCGCTGCTTCGATGATGGCAGGCGTCGCCTCGTGCACCTGCGCGATCTTTTCGCCGGTGTGCGGATAGACGACATCAATCACCGCGCCGCTCGTGTCCTCGACATAGGCACCATTCACGAAATGGCTGGCTTTAGGCTGGGGCGAGACGCCTTCGATCATCTGTTTGTCTCCTGACCTGGTTGAGTGCCGGTAGCACAAAGCCTCTGGGGCCGGACAGCAAAATTTGAATGGTCATTCAACTTTTTTAACGCTCGATCAAATCGATTGCACCGCCCCGTCCGCTGGCCGATAGAGAGGCATGCGCAAACGCATCCGCGATATCCGCCACGACGAATTGGTCGAAGCCACGATCCAGGCGATCCACAAGACCGGATATGCCGGGATCACTCTGGCCATGATCGGCGATGAGGTCGGCGCTTCGGCGGCGTCGATCAACTATTACTTTGGGTCCAAGGAAAAGCTGATGGGTGCCACGATGCAGCGGCTGCTGGCCCTGCTGCACGCCGCGCATCTGGAAAGGTTGGCAACGGCAGAGGGGCCGCGCGCACGGCTGGATGCGCTGGTCGCAGCCAACTTTGATGACCGGCTGTTCACCCCTGCGCAATGTTCGGTCTGGGTTCAGTTCTGGGCAGCCGCGCCTTATGCGCCGGACCTTGCCCGCCTTCAGCGGATCAACCGCGCGAGGGTGCGCAGCCATGCGCGCGCCTGCCTTGTACCGCTGGTTCCGCAGCCCGAAGAGGCGCGGCGCGCCTTGCAGGCGTATATGGACGGCGTGTGGGTCGCGGCGGCGCAAGGCGGCGCGCCCGGCGCGGCGGAAGCCCGGGCCAAAGCGACGTCCTTTACCGCCCGGCTGCTCGGCGATTAAAGATCGATCTCGTCGCCGGGCGCGGCCGGTTTGCGGCGGATGATGATATCGCCGTTGGGCAGCACCTCGGGCGCCTCGTATTTCGACCAGTCTTCGACCTTTTCGAACAGCGATTGCATCTTGGGGCCCATTTCCTGGGCAAAGGACCGCATGGCTGGCTCCATTTCCGACATAAAGCCTTCCAGCTCGTCGATGGCCGGTTCCATTTGCTGCATCATGCCGCGCAGGAACAGCTTGGCCCCTTCTTCCATGAGGTTGAAACCGCCCCCGTCTTCTTCGGCAAAGGCCGGAGTCGAGGCGGCAAGAACAAGAGCGGGCGCAAGCAGGATCTGTTTCATGAATCCCAATATAAGGCAGCCCGGCCCGAATTTTAAGGCTCAGATGTCGAGGTCCAACACCACGGGGAAATGGTCAGATGCTGTCAGCAGGGCTGTGCGCAGTTCATCCGTTTCCCAGCACGCCGGGTCGTCAAAGGGGTGAAATATCTTCCACCCTTTTGTTTTTGTGCGCAAATCCGGGCTGACCATGATGTAATCCAGCAGCGCCTGCAAATAGCGTCTTTCCTGGCTGAGGTAGAACCGGGCCGTGGTTGGCTGCGCCCCCAGCCGGCGGACAAGCGCCTGCCGCGCGTGCGGATCATACAGCCCCTCCGGTCCGTCTTCGCCCAGAATGATCTCGACCGACGAGCGGCCAAAGAGATGTTCGTACTGGTCGAGGCCCGGTCCGTCATTGAGATCACCCATGACGATCAGCGGATCACCCGCCTCAAGGTGTTCTTCGATCCGGCGGCGCAGCCAGATCGCCTGCGCCAGCTGCTTGCGCC
>JAHDCH010000068.1 GCA_020629995.1 Pseudaestuariivita sp.
ACAGTGATCCGGGGCTTCAGCTCTTCCTGGCCCGGCATGGAAAGGTTGAGTGTCATCGCAACGTCCGCCTGTGTTTTATCAGGGCCGATTCCGACCCGTTTCTGCCTTATCACCCATCAGTTTACGCACCTGTGGCGCAATCGTCACGCAATTTTTGCCCCAAAACCGCCAAATATGGCAGTTATTTGGCATACTTCCGCTGAATTTCGGGGGTCGCGCCAGATTTTGCGGCCAAAGCCGATGCCGACACAACAAATGAACCAAGCCGCCGCAAACCGAGGCCTGCACGGAGGGGTTGTATTGCTGGTGGGTGCCTGCCCGACGCCCGGTGTCGTCTCTGTTGGACGATTGGGCCTCAGGCTAGCACGCAGGCGGCGCTGCGTCACCCGCAAATGCGGGGGATCACCAGTTTTCCTTGAACCACTTGACCGCGCGTTTGAGCGAGCGGGCCGGGTATTTGTCGACCGGGATTTCGAAATCCCACCATTCGTCCTGCGGATGCGCCGCCTGAAGGCAGAGGCCCACGGCGCTGGCAAAGCCCGGGCCGGTTGCCGCCTGCGGCAGGCCATGAACGCGCAAGGGCCGGCCCAGGCGCACCTGCTGGCCGAGGATCTTGGTCGCCAGCCCGTCGAGGCCGGGGATCTGCGAGCCGCCACCTGTCAGCACGATCTGCTGCGAAGGCAGGTGTTCGAACCCGGCGGCGTCAAGGCGCGCGCGCACCTCTTCGAGGATTTCTTCGACGCGGGGGCGCATGATGCCGATGACCTCGGCCACCGAAACGGTGCGGCGGTCGTGTTCCCAATCGCCGGTATCGCCGCCGATCTCGATCATCTCGCGGTCGTCCATGCCGGTGGCGACAACGCCGCCGTAGAATGTCTTGATCCGCTCGGCAGTGGCGAGCGGCACCTGCAGACCCATCGAGATGTCCGAGGTCACGTGATCGCCGCCCATCTTGACGCTGTCGGCAAAGATCATGTGCTTTTTCATGAAGATCGAGATGCCGGTCGCGCCGCCACCCAGATCGATGCAGGCCGAGCCGAGCTCTTGTTCATCCTCGACCAGGGCCGACACACCCGAGGCAAAGGCCGACGAGGCGATGCCCGCCAGTTCAAGATCGCAGCGTTTGACGCAATAGGCGAGGTTCTGGATCGCGGTGGCATCCACGGTCAGCATGTGCAGATCGGTCGCCAGCGTCTGGCCCAGCTGGCCACGCGGATCGATCAGCCCCGACCGGTGATCGAGGGCAAAGTTCACCGGCTGGGCGTGCAGCACCTCGCGCCCGTCGCCAAAGTCGGGCACATCGCAGGACGACAGCACCCGCGCGACGTCCTGTTCGCTGACCTGTTCGCCGCCGACATCGACCTGCCCGGCCAGACCGTAGCTGCGCGGATCGGCACCCGAGAAACAGGCGATCACGTGATCGACGCGGATATCGGCCATTTTCTGAGCGGCCTGCACGGCGGTGCGGATCGCGCGTTCGGTCTCGTGCATGGCTTCGATCTCGCCAAAGCGGACGCCGCGCGAACGGGTCGTGGCCGCGCCGATGACGCGAAAGCCCGACTGCCCCGCCAGAGCGCCAACGCCTTCGACCTCGGGCTGCCATTCGCCGCTGTCAAAGCGCAGCACAAGGCAGGCGATCTTGGAGGTGCCGACATCGAGGATCGCGATGACGCCGCGCTGCATCGCGGCCTTGCGCATGTTGCGCATCGCGCGCTGGGACTCGTAAAGCTCGATCATTGTTGGTCTGTGTCCACTGTTTTGATGCGCCAGAGTTCTTTGAGGCTCTGGTCGTTGAGACGAAGGGTCGGGCGGGACGGCAGGCGCATGTCCACGGCGGCGATGTCGCGCGCCAGCATGTCCTGCGCCGCATCCATGGCGATCACGCGGTCAAGCGCGGTGACGGGTCCGTTTGTGGGCAGCATGATGCGCTGGCCACGGTCCAGCACAACGTCCCAGCGGCGCGCGCCCAGGCGTTCCAGCCCGCGCAGGCGGGATTTCAGAGGTGCGGCTGCGGCCAGAACGGCCAGCGCTTCGGTGACTTCGGTATTGGCCCCCTCGCCCGCGATCAGCGGCAGATCGGGGCGTGCGGCACGGGCCGCAACGGGGCCGATAGCGACGCCCTCGTCATCCACCAGCTCGAGCCCGTCCGGGCCGCGCCACAGGACGACGGGGATGCGCTCGGTCACGTTGACCTGCAAAACGCCGCCCGGCTTGATGCGTACGGCAACCTCGCGCACGGCCTCGAGCCCGTCGATCGTGTCGCGGATTTCGTCGAGGTCGAGGTCAAAGGACGACACGGGGAAATCAACGGGCACGATCTCGCGGATGTCTTCAGACACGCCGGGGCCTGCGCCATCAACGGCCATGACCTTGACCATGAATTCTGGGCGGGTTTCGATCTCGTGCCGGATGTCCGAGATCATCAGGTTCATCGCATCACGGCGGTCCTGATCGGAAAAGTACCAAAGCCCCGCCCCCAGCGTCAGGCAAAACGGCAGGCCCACGCGCACAAAACCCCGAAACAGCGGCGACAGCTTCCACCGCGCGAGGCGGTATTGCCAGCGCGACGGCGCCGGATCGCGGCGGGGGGCGCTCAGCGTTGGCAAGAGGCGTCCTCCACCAGCTGGGCGCAAAGCTGCGCAAATGAGATGCCGGCGTATTCGGCCTGTTCGGGCGTCAACGATGTAGGCGTCATGCCGGGCTGCGTATTCGTTTCCAGAAGGACCAGCCCGTCGAGGCCGCGTGCTTCGTCCCAGCGGAAATCGGTGCGGCTGATGCCGCGGCAGCCCAGCGCCTGATGGGCGCGCAGGGCATAGTCGAGGCAGGCCGCCTCGATCTCGGCCGGGATTTGCGCCGGGATCACGTGGCGCGAGCCGCCGGTTTCATACTTGGCCGCATAATCGTACCAGCCATCGGTCACGATGTCGGTCACCGCCAAGGCGCGGTCACCCAGGACAGTGGTGGTCAGCTCGCGGCCCGGGGCAAACGCTTCGACCATTACCATGTCCGGCATGTCATCGGCCAGCTTCGGGGGGCCATTGGCCGCCTCGTTCACCAGATAGACGCCGACGGAAGAGCCTTCGTTGTAAGGTTTGACCACATAGGGCGGCGCCATGACATGATCGGCCACTACCGCGGCCTTTGACGCCAGCCGGCTGGGCACCACGGGCAAGCCTGCGGCGCGGTAGATCTCTTTGGTGCGTTCCTTGTCGATCGCAGTGGCCGAGGCCAGAAGGCCGGAATGGGTGTAGGGGATGCCGAGCCATTCAAACAGGCCCTGCGCCACGCCATCCTCACCCCAGCGGCCATGCAGCGCGTTGAAGATCACGTCCGGTTTGGTCTCGGCCAGCTTTTGCGCCAGATCGCGGCCTGCGTCGATCTCGGCCACGTCATAGCCTGCCTCGCGCAGGGCGGCGGCACAGCCACGCCCGGTCGAGAGCGAGACTTCGCGCTCTGCCGAAAGGCCGCCCATCACGACGGCCACAAAAGGGGATGTCCTGTCTGACACGCCCGACTGCCTCAATGTCCCAGGCGGTCTGGCCGCCCTGTTGTCACCGCGGGTCCGGTCGTTGATGCCGGCCCATGTCTGTTCTGCTCGCTTCGGCGCTTCTGCGCGCCTGTCTAGCGTGTGGCGCTGTTATGCGCCGGGTTCGGGTTTGCCCACCCGTATCACTTCCCACTCTAGCGTGATGCCGCTGTGTTGAAAAACCTTTTTTCGCACTTCTTCGCCCAAACCTTCGAGGTCTGCGGCAGTTGCGCCACCCACATTTACGAGGAAATTGGAATGCTTGGGCGACATCTGGGCCCCGCCCCGGGTCGCGCCGCGCATGCCGGCGTCGTCGATCACCTTCCACGCTTTCAGCTCGTGCGTGTCATCAGCGGCGCCGGTGCTGGAATATCCGGCGGGGTTGCGAAAGGTACTGCCTGCGGTGCGGTCCTTGGTCGGCTGGGTGGCGTCGCGCTTGGCCAGCTGGTCTTCCATGCGGGCGTGCAGGGCCTCGGGCTCGGCGGCGTCTGCGCGAAAGGTCGCCTCGGTCAGCACCCAACCTTCGGGAAGGTCGGTCTGGCGATATTGAAAGTTCAGATCCTCTGCGGTGAGGGTCACCGTCTCCCCTGCCCGGCTGATGGCCTTGGCGCTGACAAAATGGTCGGCCACATAAGAGCCATAGCAGCCTGCGTTCATCCGCACCGCCCCGCCGATGGCACCGGGGATGGTGCGCAGGAAGGTCAGATCGCGCCCCTGATCGGCGGCCCGCCGCGCCACATGGGCATCGAGGGCGGCGACACCTGCCGTCACCAGATCGCCGTCTATATGTATGTGGTTAAAGCCGCGCCCCATGCGGATCACCACCGCATCGATGCCGCCATCGCGCACGATCAGGTTCGACCCCACGCCCATGGGAAAGACCGGCACGCTCGGGTCCAGCTCTTTGAGAAACTGGGCGAGGTCTGCCGGGTCCTTGGGCTGAAACAGCGCCATCGCCGGCCCGCCCACGCGCAGCCAGGTCAGATCGGCCAGCGGCCGGTCGGGCGTCAGGGTGCCCTGGGGGGTGGGAAGGTTGGTCATTATATACGCCGCTCGGGTTTTGATCCGGGATAGGCGGGAATGCTCGGGGGTGCAAGGTTTTGGGAGGTGTCGGACAAGTTCTGACCATTGCCCAGTTTACTATACTACTTTGCCCCGGAAGGGATCACGGCTTCTCTTGCAGCTTTAATCAAATCTGCAGCGTTTTGGCGCGCAAACACCATCGATCCGGCTGCGAAACCGGCCATGACGGGCAATCCAAACTGTGTGAACAATGCGGTACTGCCCATGATCAAAGAGACCTGAGCCGTGCCCTTGCATGCCTCCCAAACACCGCCAACGATTTCGTCGGCTTTGGCGACCGGAAGTTCTCTGAATTTGTTGGCGTAAACGGTCAGCAACCCATGCGCCTTTTCTGCGTCTTGCTCAGACGGAACGCTATCTTTGGGCAAGGTTTTGCGCAACGCGCCGACAGCTTCGAACAAAGTGAGCAAGGTACGTAACATGGCCATGGCTTCGGCCTTGTCGTCTTCATCGCGATAATTTCGGTTTTGCAGCCGATCAATTTCCAGCAGCAGCAGTCCTTCAATGGCATCAAGCGTTGGCGGGATCGACCGGCGGTTCTGGCTCATCGCTGTTCGGACGTTTTGCACGACCGATGCGGGCGCCTTGGGTACAGCGGCGATTGCTTGGTTTAGAGCCTCGTCGGGAGCGTCCAGCCCCTGATACTTCGCCCAGATCCCATTGATGATCGGGGTGACGACTTTGTGGCCGGCATCCCATTGCTCGGGCGTCAGGGATTGAACAATCTCTTGCAGCATGTCCCAGTTGAGAGCCGTGCCGCGAACTACATCATCAATAAGATCGATCCAAAATGAGTACTGCAACAGATCCGCGTCTTGCTCGAATACAAGATCTGCTTTCAAATTGATCCATGCGTCCCAATCTGTCGCGGGTGTTTCATTCCAAAGCGGCGGGGGATTTTCGCGTGTGCTGCGATCTGCGGACGCTGCATCTATACGTAGATGCTTCCAACCTATCTCGGAGGCAAACGAGGCAACTGCCTTGACACTTGTCAATTGAAGCGCCTCGTCGCAAACACTATTCACCGCGTGATTTGAAGTATCCGCAGCGTAGTATGACAGCTTGCCGGCTCGGGAATAGCCCGCAGCATTAAATTGGAACGCAGCGTTGGCCGCAGCCTGCTTGACCTTTTCAGTCCTTCGTACCGTTCCAACGAGAGCGATCAAATTGCAGCGCAGCAAGTTAATTTCAGCGCTTGCAGAATACTCTTTGGAGCTTGAGCGCAGTTCGTGCCAGCCGGACGGCAAAGCGCGCAAAGCACTTCGACTTGCTAGGTAGGTTTCATGCCACTGGATTTCCGTTACGCCGCGTCGAGCAACTTCGACCCTTAGCCAGGCCTCCAGGCTTGCAGCGTTGCTGATGTCGTCGGGCGTCATCGCTCAACCATGCGCGCCGGAGCGAGGCATAGCAAGAGGCCCCGGATCAAGTCCGGGGCGTCAGCCAGCCACCAGACCACGGAGCCAGCGGCCGAGGTAGATCACGGGCCAGCGAAGGACGGACATGGCGGCGATCAGGACGCCGAGACCCCACCAGGGGCCGTTTTCATAGGTCACCCAGCCCAGGATCGGGATGCCGATCGCGATCAGAAAATAGGCGCGGCGCCAGTGGTTGTCGCGGCTGGGCAGCATGGCCAGAACATTGGCCAGCAAAGCCCAGGCGCAGGCGGCGGCGAGGGACCAGCTCATCACTCGGCCGGGTGCACGGTCGACGGGTCGGCGGCGGTGCCGCGCGCCTCGCGGGCGTGCTTGTAGTGGATCCAGGCGTGCAGAGCCTTGTCGCAGCTCATCACGAAGACGGTGATCAGCGACAGCGACGCCAGCCCGCGCAGGATCGTGTCGAACGCGCCATCGCCGGTCAGCAAGGACAGCGCCTTGAGCACGACGGCGGCGGTCAGAAGGGCCATCACCTCGAGGTGAAAGCGCACGATGCCGTAGCGGAACGCGAAAAAGACAGCGAGACCGGCGGAAAAGGTCGCCATGAAAAGTCCGATAAGAAGCATGCGGTCAGTCCTCCAACCGTTTGGGCAGGGCATTGGCCCAGGCCGAGATGGTGCCGGCGCCAAGGCAGACAACCATGTCGCCGGGGCGGGCTTGTTCGCGCACGAGGCGCATAAGATCGTCTTCGCCAAGGATGGCGCGGGCATGGCGGTGGCCGGCCTGGATCAGGCCCGAGACCAGCGCGTCGCGGTCGGCGCCGGGGATGGGGTCTTCGCCGGCGGCAAAGACCTCGGCGATGGCGACCACATCGGCGTCGTTGAAACAGGTGCAAAAGTCGTCAAACAGGTCCGACAGGCGCGAATAGCGGTGCGGCTGGTGCACGGCGATCACCCGCCCTTCGGAGGCCTGCCGCGCGGCCTTGAGCACGGCGGCGATTTCAACCGGGTGGTGGCCGTAATCGTCGATGATGGTCACACCGTTCCATGTCCCCACTTTGGTAAAGCGCCGGTTGACGCCGCCAAATTCAGCCAGTGCGGTGCGGATTTCATCGCCTTTCATGCCCAGATGGCGGGCCACGGCGATGGCCGACAGAGCGTTCGAGACGTTGTGGTCGCCGGGCATGGGCAGGGTCATGCCTTCGATCACCATGTCCTCGCCCTGAAGGGCCACATCGAAATGCGCAACGCCGCCTTTGTAGGTCAGGTTCACCGCGCGCACATCGGCCTGCGGGTTGAAGCCATAGGTCACGACCCGGCGGTCGGTGATCTTGCCCACGAGGGCCTGCACTTCGGGATGGTCGATGCAGCACACGGCAAGGCCGTAGAACGGGATGTTCGACACGAAATCGAGGAAACCGCGGCGCAGGTTCTCGATCGAGCCCCAGTGCTCCATATGCTCGGGGTCGATGTTGGTGACGATGGCGATGGTGGCGGGGAGGCGGTTGAAGGTGCCGTCGGATTCGTCCGCCTCGACGACCATCCATTCGCCCTGCCCCGTGCGCGCGTTCGAGCCAAAGGCGTGGATGATGCCGCCATTGACCACGGTGGGATCAAAGTTGCCGCCATGCAGCAGCGTGGCGACCATGGTGGTGGTCGTCGTCTTGCCGTGCGTGCCCGCGACGGCGATGTTGGACTTCAGGCGCATCAGCTCGGCCAGCATCTCGGCCCGGCGCACCACGGGCAGGCCGCGGCGGCGCGCCTCGTCCAGCTCGGGGTTGCCCGGTTTGATGGCCGAAGAGATCACGACGACCTCGGCGCTTTCCAAATTCTCGGCCCGCTGCCCTTCGAAGATCAGCGCGCCGTTCTCGGCAAGGCGCTGGGTGATGGGCGAGGATTTGAGGTCGGACCCCTGCACCACATAGCCGTGGTTCAGGAGCACCTCGGCGATGCCCGACATGCCGATCCCGCCGATACCGACAAAATGGATGGGGCCCACGTCTCCGGGCAGTTTGGTGGCGGCAGCGTTCATGAGCCTGGCTCCTTGGCAAGCGCGGCGACCATGTCGGCCAGCTCGCGCGCGGCATCGGGTTTGCCGACCGACAGCGCGGCTTCGGCCATGGTATGGGCGCGCGCGGGGTCGGACAGGATGGCGGCGATGTCCGCAGACAGCGCCTGCGGCGTCAGGTCCGCCTCGGCGCGCATGATCGCGCCGCCCGCCTCGGCCAGGCCACGCGCATTGGCGGTCTGGTGGTCGGCGGCGGCGGCGGCAAAGGGGATCAGCACCGAAGGCCGCCCGATCACCGAAAGATCGGCAATCGACGACGCGCCCGAGCGCGAGATCACCAGCTGGGCCTCGGCCATGCGGGCGGGGACATCGTGAAAGAACGGCTCGACATCCGCGGCGATCCCGGCTTGGGCGTACTGGGCGGCCACGGTCTCGGCATCTTCAGCGCGGGCCTGGTGGCTGACGCGCACATGGCGCAGGATGTCCGGCGGCAGCGACGTGATCGCGGGGGGCACCACCTCCGACAGGATGCGGGCGCCCTGGCTGCCGCCGATCACAAGCAGCGACATCGGGTGTTCGCCCGGCGCCATGTAGGGCGCACCGGCGCGGTCATGGATCGCACCGCGCACAGGGTTGCCGATATGCGTGCCGGTCACGCCCGCGGGCAGCGTCGTGGGCCATGTGCCGCAGGCGATGGCGTCAACGCGCTTGGCAAACAGCTCGTTCACCCGGCCCAGAACGCCGTTCTGTTCGTGGATCATGCGCGGCAGTTTCATCAGCGTGGCCGCGGCCAGGGCCGGGATCGACGGGTAGCCGCCGAACCCCACGACGATGGCGGGCCTGTCGCGGCGAAAGGCGCGGCGGGCGGCCAGCATTCCGGCGGCGATGCGCAGCGGCACGCGCAACTTGGCCGCCAGACCGCCGCGCGCAAAGGTGGCCGAGGCGACCTGAGCGATCTCGACCTCGTGCGGGAAACCCGACGTATAACGCGCGCCGCGTTCGTCCGTGGACAGTTTGACGCGCCAGCCGCGGGCCAGCATCTCTTCGGCCAGCGCCTGCGCGGGGAACATGTGCCCGCCGGTGCCGCCGGCGGCGATCACAAGAAGCGGCGCGCTCATCGTCCGCCCCGCCACAGATCGCCGATCTGCCCCTGGGGGCGCGACCGGGTGAAGGCCAGCAGCATGCCCACGGCAATGCCGCCCGCAATCAGGGACGACCCGCCATAGGACACGAACGGCAGGGTCATGCCCTTGGCCGGCAAAAGGCGCACGGCGACGCCCATGTTGATCATCGCCTGCACGCCAAACGTGGCCGCAAGGCCGCACCCGGCAAGCCGGATGAACGGATCACGTTCACGCATCAGCCGCATCAGCGAACGGAAGACGATGGTCGCATAAAGCGCGATGATCACCAGAACCAGCACCAGCCCGTATTCCTCGGCGGCCACGGCGATGATGAAATCGGTATGCGCATCGGGCAGCGACCATTTCACCGTGCCCTCGCCCACGCCAACGCCGAAAAAGCCGCCTTCGCGGATGGCGTTGGTGGCATAGCCCAGCTGGGTGGTCGGATCGACCTCGGTGCTCAGAAAACCGTCGATGCGGCGCGCAAAGTGTTCCGAGCTGTTATAGGCGATGGTGCCGCCCAGGATCACGGCCCCGGCAAGGCAAAGCAGCAGGATCATCGGTGCGCCGGCGACGAAATACATCACGCCCCAGCCAAACAGCACAAGGCAGGCCTGCCCAAAGTCGGGCTGAAGCGCCAGCATCAGCACGATGGTCACCGTCAGCATGAACGACCACAGCCGCCCCGGAGGACCGCCGATGTCCTGCCCCGCGGCCAGCAGCCATGCGGCCACAACCACGAAGCCGGGTTTGAGGAATTCCGAAGGCTGCACCGAGGCAAAGCCCAGGCTGTACCAGCGCGTCGCGCCCTTGCCGAAATCCGTGCCAAAGAACGGCAGCAGAGCCAGAGCGACGAAGGCGCAGACAAAGCCCAGCACCGCAAGGCGCCGCACCAGAGTGGGCGACATCAGCGAGGTGAAAAACATCGCCACCAGCGCCAGACCGCCAAACACGCCCTGCCGCTGCACGTAGTGGAAGGCGGCAAAGCCGTTCCGCTCGGCCAGAGGCACAGACGCGGCAAGACCCAGAAGGATCCCGATGCCGAACAGCATCAGGACACAAGAGATTGTCCACTTGTCGACCGTGCGCCACCACTTGGGAAGCACAGGTTCGACGTCCCGCACCGGCAAGGTGCCATAGACCATTTCCGTCATGGGAAACCGCTCAAAACTGCCTCAGGTCCGCCCCTCTGACGGGGGCATTTCCGGTTAGGATAGCGCACCCGCAGCGTTAGCGCCAGAGGTTTTGAGACTTTGCTGAACGCCGCGCGGGGCGGGCGGGATCAATCCTCGACGTCGTCCACATCGGCCTGCCCCGAAAGGGCCCGGCGCACGATCGACCAGCTGAGCCCGATGCCCAGCACCAAGGACAGCGCCAGAAGGCCGATCCACAGCGTCAGGTCCGGATCGTCCAGCGTGAGCCAGCCCATGTCATACAGAACCCAAAGAGCCGCCCCGACGATCGCCAGGATCAGCAGCATCCCGAACAGCCCGATCGACCGCAGCGTGGCGCGCAGATAGATGATGTATCCCACCAGCAACAGCAGACCGCACAGCACGACCAGAGGCAAGGACCCGTCCAGGGACCGGTTGGCCCAGGCCACGTAATTGTACGGCGTGGGGTTGAAGGTCGCCGCAAGCAGCAAAAAGGCGAAAAGCCAGCGCAGAACAAAGCCCATGGGGTCCCTCCCGATCCTGTGACCTTTGTGCTAGCGCACGCGCGGCATCGGCGGCAAGGGGGAGCAAAGGGCGCGGAGCGTCATCCGCTGTGGGCGTCGAGTTCGGCAGCCTTGATCAGATCGTCCAGCCAGCGGCCCAGATCATCCACCGAGCGCTGCGTGTTGGCCACCGCTTCTTCGTTGGTGGACATCCGGCGCATCATCGTGTCGAGCTTGGCCTCGTTCCGCGACAAGCGGGACTGGATGTCCTTGAGGATTTCCAAGACGAGTTGCTGATCCGCCATAAGACAGGTGCTCCGAGCACGTTGGGTGTGCCAAGGGACGTTGGCGATCCGCCCCTTGATCTGTCCAGACAGCCTAACACAAAGCTGTCCAGACCACCAGACAGAAACCGGTCAATCGTTGATATCGTGTTCAAACGTCTTGGGCGCACTGCCCGGGCGCCCGAAAATTGCGCGCAATGCAATCCAGGCCAGCAGTGCAAGCGCAGCAAAGGCCACCATCATCAACGGCACCGACCCGGTCAGCCAGGCCGCCAGCGGCCCGCCCACCAGCACGATCAGCGACAGAACCGCCGCGCTGAGCGCAAAGCCCAGAAAGATGAACCCCGGGGCCAGCATCTCGGCGATGCCAAGGCCCAGGGCCGCAACGGCCCAGATCCACCATGTTCCGATCATCACGATTTCCTCCCGAACAGCATCTTGAAGGCATCGGCAAAGCTGTCAACGGCGTCAGACGGCAACACAACCGTCTGGTTGCCCTGCCCCGCACCCACGACGCCCAGCGCCTCGACCTGTTTGAGCGCCACGTTGTATTGCGCCGCCTCGATCCCGTTCTCGCGGATCGCACGGGCGACAACTTCGGTCGCATAGGCCTCGGCCTCGGCCTGCACCCGGCGGGCCTTGGC
>JAHDCH010000069.1 GCA_020629995.1 Pseudaestuariivita sp.
GAGGCGATGATGGCCATGGGCCCCGGCAACAAGGTGGTTGTGATCGGCGGCGGCCTTCTGGGGCTTGAGGCGGCGGCAGGCATGGCCGCGCGCGGCGTGGACGTGACCGTGGTGCATATCATGGGCCACCTGATGGAGCGTCAGCTGGACCCCGCCGCAGGCTACCTTTTGAAAAAATCGCTCGAGGAAAAGGGCATCACCGTCCTTCTGAACGCCAAATCCTCGCATATCACCGAAACCGATGGCCGCGCGACCGCGCTGATGCTCGACGACGGGACCGAGCTGCCTTGCGATCTGCTGGTCATGGCCGTGGGCATCCGCCCCAACGTGGCCCTCGCGCAAGAAGCCGGGCTGGCGGTGGGCAAAGGCATCCACGTGGACGACCAGATGCTGACCTCCGACGCTGATGTCTATGCCGTGGGCGAATGCGTTGAACATGACGGGGCCATCTTTGGCCTTGTGGCGCCTTTGTACGATCAGGCCAAGGCGCTGGCGCAGACGCTGCTGGGCCAGGAGGCGGCGTTCAGGCAAAAGAGCCTGTCGACCAAGCTCAAGGTCACGGGGTGCGATTTGTTCAGCGCTGGTGACTTTGCCGAAGGCGAGGGGCGCGAGGACATCGTCTTTCGCGATCCCTCGCGCGGTGTCTACAAACGGCTGGTGCTGGAAGGCAATCGCCTGATCGGCGCGGTCATGTATGGCGACACCGCCGACAGCAACTGGTTCTTTGGCCTGATCGGATCGGGCGAAGACATCTCCGAGATGCGCGAGACGCTGATCTTTGGCCCCGCCTATCAGGGAGGAGCCGCCGCGGACCCTCTCTCAGCCGTTGCAGCATTGCCGCCTGAGGCAGAGATCTGCGGCTGCAACGGCATTTGCAAATCCACCATCACCGATGCCATCGCAGGTGGCGCCACCGATCTGGGCGCCGTGCGCGCCACCACCAAGGCCAGCGCGTCCTGCGGGACCTGCACGGGCCTTGTCGAACAGCTGCTTCAGGTCACTCTGGGTGACGAGTTCCAGATGCCCGCCGCGCAGCCCATCTGCGGCTGCACCGACCTGACACACGAGGACGTGCGCCGGCTGATCAAGACGTCGCCTCTGAAGTCGCAGGAAGCGGTCTGGCAAGAGCTGGGCTGGACCACGCGCAACGGCTGCCATGTCTGCCGCCCGGCGATCAACTTTTACCTGCTGGCCGACTGGCCGCTCGAATACCAGGACGACCCGCAATCGCGGTTCGTGAACGAACGCAAGCACGCCAACATTCAAAAGGACGGCACGTTCAGCGTGGTGCCGCGCATGTGGGGCGGGATCACCAACCCGACCGAGCTGCGCGCCATCGCCGATGCGGCCGACAAGTACAACGTGCCGACCGTCAAGGTGACCGGTGGCCAGCGGATCGACCTTCTGGGGGTCAAGGGCGAAGACCTGCCCGCCATCTGGGCCGATTTGAACAAGGCGGGGCTGGTGTCGGGCCACGCCTATTCCAAAGGGCTGCGCACGGTGAAAACCTGCGTTGGCACCGATCACTGCCGGTTCGGCACACAGGACAGCACCGGCCTGGGCATCAAGCTGGAGCAGATCCTGTGGGGGTCCTGGACGCCGCACAAGGTCAAGCTGGGCGTGTCGGGCTGCCCGCGCAACTGCGCCGAGGCCACGTGCAAGGACGTGGGCATCATCTGCGTCGACAGCGGTTATCAGGTGGGCGTTGCGGGCGCGGCGGGCATGGACGTCAAGGAAACCGAGCGTCTGTGCGATGTCGCCACCGAAGAGGAAGCGATCGACGTCACCGTCGCTTTTGTCCAGCTTTACCGCGAAAACGCCAAGTACCTCGACCGGCCTTACAAATGGGTCGCCAAGGTGGGGCTGGACTGGGTGCAGGAACGGATCGCCGATCCGGAGGAACGTGCCCGCCTGATCGCCGCGTTCGAGCTGTCGCAATCCATCTACCGCAAGGATCCCTGGGCCGAGCACGCCAAACAGGCGCCGCGTTACCAGCCCCTTGCCGATCTTACCCTGGAGGCCGCCGAATGAGCTGGATCGACATCGGACCCGTCACCGACATCCCCCTGCGCGGGGCGCGCAAGGTCAAGACGCCGCTGGGCTGCGTCGCGATCTTTCGCACGGACACCGCCGAGGTGTTTGCCGTGACCGACAGCTGCCCGCACAAGGGTGGCCCCCTGTCCGAGGGCATCGTGCATGGCACCTCTGTCACCTGCCCGCTGCACAATTGGGTCTTTGACCTCAACACCGGTCAGGCCAAGGGCGAAGACGGCAGCATCGCCACCTTTCCGGTTCGGATCGAGGCCGGGCGCGTGCTGATCGACGACGCGCTTTTTGCCGCGCAAAGCGCCGCCTGATGATGGACGGCACCGGCCTGCCCGAAACCCGGTCCACCTGCGCCTATTGCGGCGTGGGCTGCGGTGTGCTGCTGCGTCCTGACGGCCAGGGCGGGCTGGATGTGCGCGGCGATCCGGACCACCCGGCCAACCATGGCAAGCTGTGCTCCAAGGGGCTGGCCTTGGGCGAGACCGTTGGCCTTGGTCAGCGCCTTTTGACGCCGCGCATGGATGGCGCCGAAGTTTCGTGGGATGCGGCGCTGACCCGGGTCGCCGACACCTTTCGCGATACCATCGCACGGCACGGGCCGGACAGCGTGGCCTTTTATGTCTCGGGCCAGCTTCTGACCGAGGATTACTACGTGGCCAACAAGCTGATGAAAGGCTTCATCGGCTCGGCCAACATCGACACCAATTCGCGGCTGTGCATGGCTTCGAGCGTAGCCGGGCACAAACGCGCCTTTGGCACCGACACTGTGCCCGGCACCTACGAAGACCTGGACGAAGCGGACCTGATCGTTCTGGTGGGATCGAACCTGGCCTGGTGCCACCCGGTTTTGTACCAGCGTGTCCTCGCGGCCCGCGCCGGTCGCGGCACCGGGATCATCGTCATCGACCCGCGCCGCACCGCGTCTTGCGATCAGGCGGATATGCACCTGGCCATCGCACCGGGCGGCGACGTGGCCTTGTTCAACCGCCTTCTGGCCGAGATCGACGCCGCCGGCGCCGCCGATCCGGCATTCCTGCCGCATACCTCCGGCTATGACGATGCGCTTGCCTCGGCCCGGGCCGACACCGGAGAGACGGGACTGACCGAGTCCGAGATCGCAGCCTTTTGCCGCCGGTGGATCGGGACAAAGCGGGTGGTCACGATCTACAGCCAGGGCGTGAACCAATCGACCAGTGGCAGCGACAAGGTCAACGCGATCCTCAACTGCCACCTCGCCACCGGGCGGATCGGCAAGCCGGGCATGGGGCCCTTGTCGGTCACCGGTCAGCCCAACGCGATGGGCGGGCGCGAGGTGGGCGGGCTGGCCAACATGCTGGCCTGCCACCTTGATCTTGAAAACGCCGCGCACCGCTCGGCGGTGGGCGATTTCTGGGATGCCGCAGCCCCCCTGCCCGAGGCACCGGGGCTGAAGGCCGTCGATATGTTCCGCGCTGTTGGGGACGGACGGATCAAGGCATTGTGGGTGATCCATACGAACCCGGCCGTGTCGATGCCCGATGCGTCAGCGGTACGCGCCGCCATAGCCGCCTGCCCCTTTACCGTGGTCAGCGACATCACCGCCGCCACCGACACCGCGCATCTGGCCGATGTGCTGCTGCCCGCCACCGCCTGGGGCGAAAAGGACGGCACAGTCACCAATTCGGACCGCACGATCAGCCGTCAGCGCGCTGCCTTGCCCGCGCCCGGCATCGCGCGGCCCGATTGGGCGATTCTGGCAGAGGTCGGCCAGCGCATGGGCTGGGATGCCGCGTTCGACTACGCAAGCCCGGCCGAGATCTTTCGCGAATACGCCGCCCTTTCGGGCGTCGCTGCCCGGTTCGGTCGGGATTTCGACATCTCGGCGCTGCAGGATCTGGATGACGCCGGCTACGGCGATCTTGCGCCCCAACGCTGGCCTGTCTCGGCCGCCCGTTCGGGCGGGCGCTTTTTCGGGGATGGGCAGTTCTTTCACCCCGATGGCAAGGCGCGGCTGGTGCCTGTCAGCTGGCGCGCGCCCGCGGCCCGCACCGGTCCGCGCTTTCCCTTGCGGCTGAACACCGGGCGGCTGCGCGACCAATGGCACACGATGACGCGCACCGCGCTCAGCCCGCGCCTGTCCGCGCACCTGCCAGAGCCGTTTGTCGATCTGAACCCCGCCGATGCCGCCGCCAGCGGCATTTCCGAGGCGGACCTTGTCGCGCTGAACAGTCCCTCGGGCCACGCGATCCTGCGTGCGCGCATCACAACCGATGTGGCGCGCGGGCAGGTCTTTGCCCCGATGCACTGGACCGGCGAAACCGCGCCCAGCGCCCGGATTGACGATCTGGTGGCGGCCGCCGTCGATCCGGTGTCAGGCCAGCCCGAAAGCAAGGCAGGCGTGGTCGCGGCCAAACGATGGGCGCCGGATTGGTATGGCTTTGCGGTGTCCAGATCGCGGATGACGCCCGACTGCGCCTACTGGGCGCAGGCCCGCACCCCGCAAGGCTACCGCGCCGAGCTGGCCGGGACCGGGCCCGCGGGCGCCCCCGCGGACGTGGCGATGCGCCTGTTTGGCGATGCCGGCGATCTGTCCGTGATGGAGGACGCAGCAACCGGGCATTTGCGGCTTGCCGCCTGGCGTGATGGCCTGCTGGAGGCCGCTCTGTTCGTGGCCCCCCGGCCCCTGCCTCTGGCGCGGGATTATCTGGCCGCGCAAATCGGCACCGATGCTTCGGGGGTTCTGACGGGACGCGCGCCCGCAGACCTGCCCGATCCCGGTCCGACCGTCTGTTCGTGCTTTGGCGTGGGGTCATTGACCATCATGCGCGCGGTTGACAGCCAGCGGCTGGACAGCGTCGAGGCCGTCGGCGCCTGCCTGGGCGCCGGAACAAATTGCGGATCTTGCCGACCCGAGATTGCCGCGCTTTTGGCGCGCCAGGTCACGGTGGAAGCCGCCGAATAGGGCGCGCGCCGCTGTTGCGCAGCGCGCGCCCTTGGCGTAGCGCTTAGCGTGCGTGGTAGGCTTGGCTGACAGCAAAGCTGTCTTCGAACCAGTGCCACAGCACGACCTGCCCATCGCGCACCTTGGCGCGCAGGGCAAAGCTGAATTCGCCGATCTCTTTGCCCGAATGCGGCGTGATACCGTTCATCCGGCCAAACACCGCAACCGTGTCGCCCGAGGCAAAGGCATCGGTGTTTTCCCACAGCGTGGTTTGCAGATTGGCCCCAAAAACGCCAAGGAATTCAAAGATCGCGTCCTTGCCGCGCGTCTCGCCGATCCATGGCAGCGTGCTGTCGCCTTCGTTGTGCCAGACCATGTCATCGGCCATCAAATCCGACATGGCCTGCATGTCGCCCGATCCCATTGCGCCCATAAAGGCCATTACGGTGTCAAAAGAGGCCTGGCTTTGATCGTCCATGGCTTGCGCTCCTGCATGTGTTGCAAGGGTGAGCGCCAGCGCGGCGCCCACCGTTGTGGTGACAAAGGTCCTGCGATCCATGCGCAGCCTCATTTCGTCCAGTATTCGGGGATGAGGCTCAGCAGGAACTCGCCCGCGTAGCCGGGGAATGCGGCCTTGATCTCGGCGATCGCGTCATCCGGCGTCGCGGCCTTTTCGATGGCCGCATCCATCACCTTGATATAGGCGATGGCCGTGTCCAGATCGCCCCGCGTCGTGGGCAGGCCGTGGCCGACCAGCAGCGTGTCGCACGCCGGATCGTCGCGCAGCTCTTCAAGGATCGCGATCCAGTTGGTCCGGTCCACGCCCGGCGCAAAGAAGACGCCGTTGTAGACAAGATCCTGCACGATCGCGACTTTCTGGTCGGGCAGCACAGCGACCACGGTGTGCGGCGCTTCGGCGTTCTCATAGTGCCGGAATTCGACCGTCACCCCGGACATTTGTGTTGCACCCAGCGACAGGTCCGGACCTTCGGCAACGTTGACCGGAGCCGTGCCATCGCCTGCGGCGGCCTCTGCGATCACCGCATCCCGGATTTGTGGCAGGGTCGCAAACTTCACGCCCTCGTACACATCCGCCGCGCTCCAGTGGTCGGGGTGTTCGTGGCTGAGAACGGCCATGCCGACGGGCTTGCCCGTGGCCTTGATCGCGGCGGCAACTTCCATCGCGGTCGGCGGGATGAACGTGCTGTCGACCAGCAGCAGCTGGTCTTCGAACTCGACGATATGCGCGGTCACATGCACGGCCTGCGGCGGCGAGACATAGGTGTGAAAGGTCACACCGCCCGTGGCAAAGCTGTGCAGCGTGCCCGGCGGCAGATCGCCGCCCTGCGCCATGGCGGGCGTGGGCACAAGCGCAGAGCGCAGGAACGCGGCTGCGCCCAGCGTCAGCGTTGCACCTTGCAACAGCGCGCGGCGCGACAGGGCGGTGTCATTGGAAAAGTCTGTCATGGATCAATCTCCGGCTGGTGGTCCGCAGATCCCGGCAGCCCCGGCCCGCGGTACAGCACGCAACCTAGACAGGGTCGATCTTTCTGATTACCCACGCAATGCCTGACACAGTATTCGATGAACCAATAAGATGAGCGATGATTACAAACGGCTGGCCATCTTTGCAGCAGTGGCAGAGGCGGGCAGTTTCAGCGGCGCCGCGCGACAGCTCGGGCTGTCGACTTCGGTAGTCAGCCACCATGTCTCGCAGCTCGAGGCGCGCCTCGACGCGGTTCTTTTGTACCGCTCGACCCGCTCCTTGTCCCTGACCGCCGAGGGCGAAAAGATCCTGCCCCATGCGCGGCGCATGCGGGACGCCGCCATGCAGGCGGTGGATGTTCTGGCCGATCAGGGCGGCCAGCTGACCGGTACTTTGCGGCTCACTCTGCCCTCTTTCGGCACCCGGATGCGCGTGCATCAGCGGGTCTGGGCCTTTGCCCGTGCGCATCCCGGCGTGTCCCTGTCACTGTCCAGCTCGGACCGGCCGCTGGACCTGATCCGCGAGGGGTTTGACTTAGGCATTCGCCTTGGCGTCCTGGCCGACAGCAGCCTCAAGACACGGCGCATCGGGACATTCCAGCGGCTGTTGGTGGCGTCGCCCGAATACCTGGCCAGGCACCACCCCATGAAAGACGACCCGGCCGCGTTGGTGCAGTGTGACTATGTCGGACTGGCCATGCTGCCGCCGGTGATCGACCTGCAGCGCGGGGCCGAGCTGGTCACGTTTGAACCGGCCAGCACGCGGGTTGTTGTCGACACGATCGCGGCCGCGCGCGCGGCGGTTCTTGCCGGGCTTGGGCTGCAGCGACTGCCGCAAAGCGAAGTGCAGGCCGATATCGACAGCGGCGCGCTGGTCGAGGTGATGCCCGGCTGGCGTCCGCCCGAGCTGGGCGTCTACGCCGTGTGGCCCGACACCGGCGGCGAAAAGCGCCTGACCCGGCAGCTGGTCGAGTTTCTGGTGGACGGTGACGGCGCGGACTAGCCCCCCACCCCCGCGGTATGCGCATCCACCAGACGTTGCAGCAGCGGCGCGTAGTGCCAGAAATCCGGCGTTTCCATGTCCGGGTCCTTGCCGGCGTCGTCCAGATACCGCACCGCGACAATCTGGGTCAGGTTTGGCATCTGCTCGAAGGCGGCCACCTCGGCGTCGTTCATGGGCCCGCCTTGCAGGTTCAGCGAATGCACCGATGCTTCGGACAGGCGCGCAAGATAGGCCGGCCGCGTCGCGCACAAATAGCGTTTGGCGGCCACGTGATAGCGCACGCAATCGGTGATGACCGTGGGAAAGAACCGCTCCAGCACCTCGGCGCCCGCGTCTTCGTGATGCCGGTCATGGGTGTCGTCCATCGTGAACATGCCAAAGTCGCTGGTGAAATGGCCGATGTCATGCAGCAATGCAGCTGCGATGATCTGATCCTCGTGACCCGCGCGTTCGGCCAGCGCCGCACCCTGCAGCATGTGCTGGCCCATGGTCACGGGCTCGCCCAGGTATTCTTCGGCGCCGCGCCGGTCGAAGATGTCACCCAGGAAGGCCACTATGTTGGCGGGCGTCAGGGTATCGGTCTGATCGAGGCTCATCTGCGCCACCCCGCCGCCAGCGCATCGCGCGTCGACCTGACCCCGTCCATGTCCGCGTAACATCCCTGAAGCCACCGTGTGCCGGTGCCTGAATAGGCCTTTCGGGCATGAAGGACCCGGGTGTTGTCGACCACAAAGGCCTCGCCGGGGTTCAGGCGGAACGACACTTCCATCGCCGGGTCATCGACGATCTCGCCCAGGCGGCGATAGGCGTTGTACCACGTCTCCATCTTGTCAAAGGGCACGTCCGTGACCGCCCCGAGCGAGCGGTTGTTGAACCGGATGCCGCACAACGCCCCGTCGGGGCCAAGCTCGATCACCGGGCGGCGCGCGCTGAGGTGTACCCCACCTGACCCGGCATATTCGAATGGCACCGGGTGATCGGCCAGCACGTCGAACAGATCGGGGCTTTCGCTCAGCAAACGCCGGGCACAGGCAAAGCCGTCCACGACCATGCTGTCGCCGCCTTCGGCCGAGCTTTCGAGACAATAGAGCACCTGTACCGTGGGCACCGGATCGCGGTAGGGATTGTCGGTATGCGCCTGCAGACCCATGCCCGTGTAGGCCAGATTGGTGGGGTTCACCTCGGTCCGGACCTCGAACAAGCGGCCATAATTCGTCTCGCGCACGTGACCAAACAGATCGACAATACGGAACAGAGCGCCTTCTTCCACCGGGCCGTCCGTCACGCGCGCAAATCCAAGGCGCGCCGCACCGTCAAGCCAGCCGCGCAGCGCCGTATCGTCGGTTTCCAGCGTCGGCAGGGCCGCGGTGGGCAGGTCTGTTGAAATCGCCGCGTCCCATGGCTCGGTGCCGTGAGGCATGGCGCCCCTCACGCGGTCAGGCTGTTGGTCGTAGACATGTGCCTCAAGCCAGTCCGGATCAAAGGTGACCGTCTTGCCCTCGGGCGCAAAGACGATCGTGATCCCGGCGTCGGTCACGTTGGCGGCGCTGATTGTGGTGTCCTGCGGGATGTCGCGCAGCGCCACGAGCCGCTGCCCGTTACCGGGCGCGCGGGTCTTGGGATCCTGCGCATTGTCGCGCAGCCAGATGGCGTGGAACCGGGCTGTTCCGCGGCGGCTGGTATAGGTCAGCGTGCGGCCGGTCGGGTCAAGAACGATTTGCATGGGCGCATCCTGTTGGGCGGCGGTGCCGTCCACACCTTGCCCCAAGCGCGGCGGATGTCAAAGACCATTCATCCATCCCAGCGTGGCTTCGGTCGCGCCGCCCGGCTTGTATTCCGCACCCAAAGGCAGCGGCCAGTTCAAGGCCGTGATGGCCTGGAAAACAGCGGAATAGGCGATTTCGCCCCGATCCGGCGCGGCTCGTTCAGGGACCGATGCAAACTGGATGTGGCCAATGTCGGCGCGCAGCGCATTCAATCGGGTGATGATGTCACCTTCGGTGCGGCCCACGTGATAGCAATCGAACATCAGCTTGACGTTGTCGCGATCCAGTTCGCGCAGAATCGCGATTGCCTGATCGGTGCTGCGCAAGAAATAGGCCGGCGCATCATGCCGGTTGAGCGGCTCGATCAGCAAGGTCAGGCCTTCGGGCGCTTGATCCGAGGCATGGCGCAGCGCATCCAGAAAAGCGGCATGCGCCTCGGCGCCCGCCGCATTGCCCGCCATCACATGCACCGCGCCGGCGCCGGTCTGCGCAGCATAGCTCAGCGCCTCGTCAATCGCCGCGCGCGCCTCGTCTCGGCGACCGGGAAGCGCGCTCAGCCCGTTTTCGCCCGCTGCCACATCCCCGCGCCGCGTGTTCAGCCCCAAAAGCGGCAGGCCGGTTTCATCCAGCGCCGCACGCAAGGCTTTGGGGTCTGTGTCAAAGGGCCAATGGCATTCGACAGCATCAAAACCGGCTGCCGCCGCCGCGCGCACAGCTCCGGGCAAGTCAAGCTCGGTCCAAAGGAACCCCAGGTTCGCGGAAAATTTCATGCTGTGCTCCCCTTGGCTTCGCACAGGAAACCTGTTCGCGGGAGGCAGCGCAAGACCCGTCAGGACGCCTTTTGCATCGGCAGATCAAGATGGAACGTATAGCGCCCGCGCCCCGCCTCCTTGGAGGCGTAGAGAGCGGCGTCGGCATCCCCGATCAACCGGTCCGCATCCGGCGCGGCGTAGTCGACGCTGCGCACCAGGCCGCCGCTGGCCGAAATGCGCGCGATCTGATCTTCGAACGGGATCGGCACCTCGATCCGCGCGATCAACCGTTGCGCCACGTCCGACAGGCGCTTGCGGTTCACGAGACCGGGGAAGATGAGGATAAACTCATCACCGCCAACCCGCGCGACGATATCGTCGCCACGGGTCTCTTCCTGCATCACGCGGGCAACCTCTTGCAGAACATGATCCCCCGCCGCGTGGCCCAGCGTGTCATTCACCTGTTTGAAAAAGTCCAGATCAAGGTGCATCAGCGTAAAGTCCTGCTGCGCGCCCAGGATATGGGCCAACATCTGGTCAAAGGCACGTCGGTTCTTCAGCCCGGTCAGCGCATCGGTATAAGCCTGTTCTTCGGCGCGCATCATGGCGTCCTGCAAACGCGCGTTCAGCGAGCGGGACGCATCCATCGCAGCCGACTTTGCCTCGACCAGGTAGAGCATTTCAATGGTCAGGTCGGTGGGGGCAAAATCGGCGCTGGTCAGACGGAAATCGCGCACCGCATCCAGGATCGAAATGCCAAAGGACAGGTCCATCAGAGCGCCCTGCCCCAACGGATGCGGCGCCAGCGCGCCCTTCAAACCGGTGTGCGGCGCAGCCTGCAGCCGCAGGTGCAGCTTTTGCCCGCCGGTTTGCATCATCTGCGCAACTGACCGGATGGCGCGCGGGCGTTCGATCTGGAAGACCGAGGCAAAGGCCTGACCGACCAAAGGTGCATCACACAGCTTTTCCAAGGTCGGGCCTGCATGCAATATCCGCCCCTCGGCATCGAGGTGCAGATGCATGGGACACAGCACATCAAGCGCGCGCGCCAGAGGCTTCAGCGACAGGTTCATCGCGCCACGGCCAGATCGAACTGGCGCCCTTCTGCGTAGGATTGTTCCAGCAGCTGGACCGAGATCTTTTCGGCAGCGGCGCCGCGCCCGGCATGTTCCAGGAAGGCCAGCGCGCCGTAATCATCTGCCATGGCCCGGAGGATGCCGACAAAGACATGTCCGGCCCCGGCCAGCTGGCTGGTCACCGACAGGGTGTAATCGGTCGCCGAATGATCCGTCAGCTCGAGCGCGGGCAAATCCAGATCGGGCACGGCAAGCCGCGCACGATCCGGCAAATCGTCCAGCGAATACAGAAATTCCTGAAACGACACGCCCCCGAACCGCAAAAGGCGGCGCAGCGATTCCACGTTCGGATGTGACACAAGGTAGGTCCCCAGATCCTCAAGGATGTCTTCGCGCGGTTTGCCCAGGACATCGGCCATGGCTTGCAGAACCTGATCGGTCACCGTGTCGTCATAGGTCAGCATCGCCTCGAATTCGGCGATGCCTGTGCCGCTGGCCTGCAGCACCTTGTCCCATGCCGCGCCCCCGTAGGCATCGCGGCAAAAGCTTTGAATCGCGGTGTTGACCAGTCCATGCATACGGT